>JADZDJ010000047.1 GCA_020851115.1 Pirellulales bacterium | reverse complement strand
TCGTTTGGGCCGTCAAATCGATTCCGTCTAACCGCGTGCTGGCCTTTGTTCCGCACAGCCGGCATAATCGATAGTATCACCTTGTTCCGGCCCGGCGGCGTCGCCCTACTGCCGTTCCACCGGTGGAGAACACATCATGGTCTTCTGTCCTCAATGCGAATTACGAATTGACGGCGATCGCTCATTGGCCCCTCATAATGCTTGTCCGAGTTGGGGAGAAAAGCTCGATTCGGGCAGTTTCGTCGACTGGTCCGATGTCGTGCGCGTTGCCAACCTGGCGGAAGCGGGATTCATCGCCGACGAATTAATCGGCTTGGGTATTGAAGCACGCATTTACCAACTTGAAGAATTCACGGCGGCCAACGACCGCTGGACGTCACAATACCTGATTCGCGTGCCGAACGAGTTGGCGCTTTCAGCCGCTGATCATGTTCGCCAGTATTTGAACGAGGAGACCCCAGGTCGCCGCACGATTCTCGATTCGTTTCGCCTCGCAACCGAGGGCGCCACGGAGCATGCCGCTTGGACGCCGCTGGTTGTGGTCATCATTGCCGGCGTCGTTGGATTTGCCTTCGGCCAGCGCTTCCCCGAACAGAAAGTGCCTCGGAGTCCTACACCGAACGCGCTTGCGACGGCTGTTGATGGGATCGGCCGACCGCTGTCTTCCGCCCCGGCTGCGAACCAACCGCGGTTTCGATTGTCCTTCGATCGCCGTCAACAGCAGTGGACATTGGATACTGATCGCGACAATGATGGTGTGTTCGATTGCACGCAACGATTCACCTCGACAGGAAGTCTTCGGTAGAACCTCGTTCGGCGTAGTAACGACCACAAAAGGGTAAAAGCCTTGACAATTCTCGGCGTCAACATCGACCACGTAGCGACTGTTCGTGAAGCACGAAAGACCAATGAACCCGATCCTGTGTGGGCGGCGACTCTGGCCGAGCTGGGCGGGGCCGATGGGATTACGATCCATCTGCGCGAGGACCGACGGCACATTAAGGAACGCGATCTGCGGGTACTTAAGGAATCAGTCGCCGTCCCCATCAATTTGGAGCTGGCCTGTGCAGACGACGTTTTGAAGATTGCCTGCGATGCGTTGCCTCATCAAGCGACGTTGGTTCCCGAACGCCGGGAGGAAGTGACAACGGAAGGTGGCCTCGATGTGGTCGGTTCGCGCGGCAAGGTGCGCGATGCCACTCGCCGCCTGAAAGACGCCGGCATTTTCGTGAGCCTGTTTCTCGATCCCGATCCGAAGCAACTCGACGCCGGGATCGAACTGGGAGCCGACGCCATTGAACTGCACACCGGCCCCTACGCGCATGCGACGCTTCGTCATCATGCCGAGCAAACGGCAGCCGCCTTGCTGACCCTGCAACATGCCGGTCAAAAGGTCTGCTCCGCCGGCATTGCACTGGACGCCGGCCACGGCCTCACCTACCGCAACGTCCAACGGGTTGCCGCCATCGAGGGGATGCGCGAACTGAATATCGGCCACAGCATCATCGCCCGGGCGATCATGGTTGGTCTCGAACAGGCGGTCCGCGATATGAAGCGACTGATTAGCTAGCACCACAGCGCCAAGTTTCACCACGACGGCACAACGGGCACGACGCCGGACGTCCAGGTACTCTCGACCCGTGTCGTTCACCGGCGTAAGTCTTTCCACAGGTTGATCGTGAGCAACACCGCCTTCACCGACAAGATCGTCTGGATCACCGGCGCTACCTCGGGAATCGGCGAGGCGCTGTGCCGCGAACTGGCCGCCCGAGGAGCGATGCTTGTCTTAAGCTCGCGCCGTGAAGAACTTCTCAAGAAAGTGCAATCCTCGTGTATCGCTTCCGATCGCCACCTGTCGCTGCCGCTCGATGTGCTCGCACCAGACACGTTTCCGGCAGCCGTGGATGCCGTGACGAACCATTTTGGTCGCATCGACATCCTCATCAACTGCGCCGGCATCGCCCAGCGCGGCACGGCCCTCGAAACCGAGATATCCGTCGATCGCCGGCTCATGGATCTCAACTACTTCGGTCCGGTCGCCCTTACGAAACTCGTACTCCCAGGCATGCTCGCGCGCCACTCCGGCCACATCGTCGTCCTCAGCAGCCTCATGGGCAAGCTTCACTTGCCGGGCCGTTGCGCCTACGCGGCTTCCAAACATGCCTTGCACGGGTTTTTCGATTCGCTCCGCGACGAAGTTGAAACGCAGGGTGTCGCTGTAACTGTGGTGTGCCCTGGCTACATCCGCACGAACGCCTCGTTCAACGCGCTCGAAGGCGATGGCAAGCCCCATAGCACTTGGGACAATGAGATCGCGACCGGCATGGCGCCGGAAAAGTGCGCTCGCAAGATCTCAAACGCCATCGCACGCCGCCGACGTGAAGTGTACGTCGCTCGGTATGAAATCCTCGGGCTCTATCTCGACCGTTTCGCCCCTGGCCTCTTTCGCTGGATCGCCCGTCGGAAATCGCAGTAGGCAACCCGCTGAACTGCCGAGCAAAAGGCGTCGGCAAGAGCTTCTTCTGCTTCATCGACCGAGCCAATTGTCATCGCGGCTCAAGTTGCCTATCATGCCGCTGTCAACACACTTGCTTAGGGACTCGAACAAGACCATTTCCGATATGCCCTCACCCCGACCCTCTCCCAGAGGGAGAGGGAGTTTTGTTAGAGTTCCTTAATTACCGCAGCAGCCAGGAGGCTCCCGTTTGATGGCCACTAAAGGAGAAGCGTTTGCCGGTCTGTCCGTAGCGCTCGTCACCCCGTTCAAAGGGGGCGATGTCGATTACGACACGTTCCGTTCGCAAATCGAGTTTCAAATCGCCGCCGGCACGAATTGTCTATGCCCGGTAGGCACGACGGGTGAATCGCCTACGCTCAGCCACGAGGAGCAGGACCGCGTCATCGCCTTCGTGGTCGAAACGGTAGCCGGTCGCGTGAAGGTGATGCCCGGCACCGGCTCGAATAGCACCCGTGAGGCTCTGCGGCTGACCAGATTTGCCGAAAAAGTCGGGGCGGATGCCGCTCTGCAGGTCGCCCCCTACTACAACAAGCCCACGCAGCAGGGCTTTTATGAGCATTTCAAAGTGCTGGCCGAGGAAACGGGGCTGCCGCAGTGCATCTACAACATCCCCGGCCGCACCGGCAAAAATATTGAGCCGGAAACGATCATCCGGCTGGCGGAGCTGCAGAATATCACGTTGGTTAAAGAAGCGACGGGCTCGCTTGATCAAGCCTCGCAAATCATTTCCGCCACCAACCTCACGGTCCTCAGCGGCGACGACAGTCTTACGCTGCCTCTGATGGCGGTCGGCGGTCGCGGTGTGATTTCGGTGGTCGGCAACATTATTCCGCAAGATATGCTGGCCCTCACCGGCGCGATGGACCGCGGCGACATCGCCGAAGCCCGTCGCTGGCACCATAAGCTGTTCCCCCTTTGCCGCGACATGCTCGGCCTCGCCACGAACCCGATCCCCATCAAAGCCGCCATGAAACTCCTCGGCCGCGACCCCGGCGAACTGCGACTTCCCATGACCGAACTCGACGAATCGGGTATGACCCGCCTGAAGAAAACGCTCGCAGACTACGGTCTTTTGTAGTTGCCATCGCTCCCTCGCCGTCGAGGAGAGGGCCGGGTTGCTCGGAACTCGACGTGGCGAGGCGAGGGTGCCTTGGTTTGCGCGTTAGATCAAATCCCAAATGCCCCGGCTGCTCATCGTCTGCGAGTATCCCACGGTCCTCGGCGGTGAACGCTCGATGCTCGCCACGCTGCCCGCCACGCGGCAGGCCGGGTTCGACGTAATCGTCGCCGCGCCGCCCGATGGCCCTCTCGCGCAAAAGCTAAACGAGCACGGCGTCACCCATGCCCATTGGCAAACCGCGAGCGCAAACACATCACGCTATCCGCTTGAGTACCTCCGTGAAAAACTGGGCGGCATCATCCGCACGGTCGGCCCAGCGCTGCTGCACGCGAACAGCCTTTCCACATCCCGCATCGCGGGTCGGGTGGCAAGAGAACACCGCATTCCCAGCATCGGCCACCTTCGCGACATTGTGAAGCTTACGGAACAAGCAGTTGCCGATTTGAATCAGCACACGAAACTCATCGCGGTTTCCGAAGCCACACGCGATTTCCATGTTGCCCAGGGATTGGACGCGGTAAAGTGTGTCGTTTTGTACAACGGCGTCGACCTGACCGAATTTCGCCCGCGCTCACCAACTGGCTACTTACACCACGAGCTGGCACTGCCCGCAAATGACCGGTTCATCGCCGTGATTGGCCAACTCGGACTCCGCAAAGGCGCGGAAATCGCGATTGATGCGGCGCTACAAGTTGCTGAATTGCTGCCCCGATTGCATTGGCTCATCGTCGGCGAACGAACGTCGAACAAGTTGGAATCTCACGAATTTGTCGCCCGGCTGCACGAGATCGCAAACCGACCAATTCTCGCCAGCCGCGTCCATTTCCTCGGCAGCCGCTGTGACATACCGCAATTGCTCAACGAATGTCGGATGCTTGTTCATCCCGCCCGTCAGGAGCCGCTCGGTCGCGTTCTCTTGGAAGCTGCCGCATCTGGCTTGGTGGTCATCGCGACGAATGTCGGTGGCACGCCTGAGATCTTTCCGCGTACCTCCAACTCCGCGGCACTTGTACCGCCCAACGATTCCTCAGCGATTGCCCAGACGGTCGCCAAGCTAGACAGTAATGATTGCCTCCGCCATTCTCTGGCTGCCAATGCTCGCCGACGCGCGGAAGAGGCGTTCGACATTCGCGACGCCGCCCAGCGACTGATTTCCATCTATCAAAGCCTGCTGCCTTGAGAGTCGCCCGCGCAACCGTGCCTCCGAGACGCGAATTGCTTAAGGACCTATCCCAAAATCGTC
>JADZDJ010000046.1 GCA_020851115.1 Pirellulales bacterium | reverse complement strand
TCTGTTCGGCAATCGAATACGTATCGGTATCACGAACCCAGTGGGCGGCGATCATTTCGCCCAGTAAACCTACCGAGAGAAATTGGGCACCAATGATGAACAAGCCCAAACAGTAGAACAACGCAGCGGTTTCGTGCAAATGCACCGGTGACCAACCCGCCAGGGTGCGCGACAGGACCCAATGCCCCGCCAACCAAGCCATTCCCAAGCCTCCCAACAGAAACGCGGCCAGCCCGAAAGTGCCGAGCATATGTTGTGGCCGTTGACCGTACCCCACGAGAAACTTGACCGTCAATAAGTCGAGCAAGCCCTTACTCAACCGCGACATACCATATTTTGACTGGCCGAATTTTCGCGGCCGGTGACCGACGACGACCTCGCCCACGCGGAATCCCTTGGCCGCCGCCAACACCGGCACAAAGCGGTGCAGTTCGCCGTAGAGTCGAATTTCGTGCATTACTTCCCGACGGTAGGCCTTTAGCCCACAGTTGTGATCGTGCAGATGCACGCCCATCAAATTGCTGACAAGCCAATTGAAAATACGCGACGCAAGTACCTTGTGCCACGGATCGAATCGCTCGCGTTTCCAACCGCTCACAACGTCATAGCCCTCGTCCAACTTGGCGAGCAGATTCGCGATCTCGGCCGGATTGTCCTGTAGATCGGCGTCGAGCGTAACGATTCGCTCACCGTCAGCCGCTTGGAACCCGGCGCTCAACGCTGCCGCCTTGCCGAACGTGCGCCGCATTCGAATCCCCAGAATTCGGGGATCGTCCGCGGCAAGCTGTTGAATCACCTGCCAAGTGCCGTCGCGTGAGCCGTCATCCACAATAATCGTCTGCAAATCGTATCCTTGCTGCGCCGCCACGAGGCTTAGCTCGCGCACAAGCTGCGGCAAACTCTCCGCCTCATTAAGAGCAGGAATGATGACCGACAACGACATGAGATGCAATCAACTCCTCGAATCCTTGCGTATGCGAAGCACACCGTGCACGAGACTGTGGAAGGCGTCTCCGACGCCGAATCCGCTATCCAATGCGACACGCCATCGGCCTCAGAGAGGCCTCCCACAGTCCATTGACGGCACAGGCCTCAATTAGATCGGCTGTGACGCGCTACACCACCTATATATAGAATACCACAGATAACCACCTCCGACACCAGCCAAACTAATCTCAGTAACACGGCAACAACCAACGCGTTCGCTTCCCCGCAGACTGGCACGAGCAGTTGCATCAGCAGTGCATCGCGCACGCCCAGCCCGGCGGGAAGCTGCGACATGAAACCCGCGACGACTGAAAACGCGGCTGCCGCCACGAGCAATGGAAAGTCATGGAGCGGACCGACGGCATCAATTCCGAGGGCGCACATGGTTGCCCACAAACTGAGCCCGGCACAGCTCCAACACACGGCGGCAGCAGCCCAACCTGTTGCCAACAACTGAAAGTTGATGCGCTGAAAATTGGCTGCTAACTCGGTTACTGAAGGCGGCGATTCCGCATCTTCCGGTGATTTGCCGCGCGCGATGCCGATGCTCGCGAGCAACCTCGCAATCGGCGGCAGTGTCGGCGCAACGGCAGCGCACGCCATTCCCAAGGCGACAAACGTGATGATGTGGTCCAATCGTAACACGAATGCCGAAATCACCGCGGCCAGTAGCGCACCAACCGCCATCATGGTCAGCGTTTCGACGAGCGCACTGACCAGGGCAATCCGCATCGACGGGACCCAGCGGCGCACGGTGGCAACGCGGAGAATCACCGACATCGCCTTACCTGGTACGTACTTGCCCAAGTGTCCGAGGAAATACGCCCGCAATGCGGCCGGCAGCGGCGTCGGGGAGCCCAGGGCCACGAGCGTACGTTGCCAAAACCAACCCATCGGCACGAGGCCGAAGGCATACAGCGTTCCCGAAAGCACCAACCAACCCGGCTGGACGTGCCAATCTTGACGCGAAAGTTTTTCGAGCGCTCCGCGAACGGAGCCACTTACCCCCCAGCCCACCAGCAACAGAGCCGCGATCCGCAGGACCCACACGAGGATACGGCGCGACGGTAGAGTTTGGCTGGTCATCAAAAATCGGGCAGGCGTTAAGGATACGGGTCAGAACGTGTGATTGTCTCGGAAATCGACCCGCCAAGGCAAGGTTGCTGATGGGCCAGCGAAAAAGGTTTGATAGAATGCTGAAGCGGGGACGAACAAACAGCACGCGATCGGTGAGGCTTCGTTTGCCGGTGGGTGTCGTCTATATTTTGTATTCGCGTCACTGTTTAGCGGCATGAAGTCACCGTAGCGGAATTCGTAAGAATTCCGCCGGGCTTCGCGTAGCGGTACCGCGGATTTCTTACGATTTCCGCTACACTTGCCTGGCTGCTTCATACAGTTCAACTTTTACGTTTTAGCGAGCCGCAAGGAGGTTGTCATGCCGCGTGTCATTTCGTTCATCGTGCTGCTGGCGATCATTCTGCTGGTCGGCGCGGTCTTCTTTCAGGTCATGGCACAATTCATCGTGCCGATGTTCCTGGCTTGCGTGCTGCTCGTTGTCTTCCAGCCCCTGCACCGGTGGATTCTGCACTATTTGCCGAGCTACCCGCGTGTCGCGGCTTTGGCGACCACCATTGCAATTCTGCTCGTCGTCCTGTTGCCGCTGGTTTGGCTCGGTTGGAAGGCTTACGTCGAAATGCACTCGATGTTTGCGCCTTCCACCGGAATGGCCGCTGTGGACGTGCCTCCCACTCCCGCCCCCCCAGTAGATTCTTCGGCTAAGGGGCCAGATGGCGAACCCAAGGATGTAACCGGCGACAAGAGCAGGTTGGCATTCATCGAGAATTTGAAACAGGCCGCCTATGATCTGCGCGACAATTTTCACAGGTGGACGGGCATCTGGATTGATAACACGCGTATCGATCAATACGGACAGTCGATGGGCGCGTTCCTGACCTCGAAGGCAATCAGCGGCCTGCAATCGGCGCTAGGTGTTTTGATCGGTCTGGCGATCATGGTCATCGCGCTCTACTACTTCCTGGCCGATGGGCCGGCGATGATCAATACGGTGCTTGATCTTTCGCCGTTGGACTCACGTTACGAACAAGAGCTGCTCGAGCGATTTGGCGATGTAAGTCGCGCGGTCGTGGTTGCCACGTTGCTGTCGGCGCTTGTCCAAGGTGCGCTGGCAGGGATTGGCTATTCGTTCGCACTACCGCACGGTGCCCCTGTGTTCTTCCTAACCGCGCTCACAATGGTAACGGCACTCGTGCCGTTCGTCGGTGCCGCGGCGACCTGGATTTGCGTGGCCGGCTGGGTGTACCTGTACGGC
>JADZDJ010000045.1 GCA_020851115.1 Pirellulales bacterium | reverse complement strand
GGGAAGCGAAGAATATAAAATACGCCGACTTCGTGGCCCCCGGGCAAACGCTCGATGTCACGGTGTCGATGGTGAAGAAAGACGACCGGCTTGCGACGCTCAAGGTCGCGGGCCAAATCGGCGACCGTCAAACCCTCAGTGGACGAATCGTCCTGCAACGTTATAACCTGGCTGAGCGCGACCCGGCGTTACGGGACATTGACGAGAAAATCATTCGACATTTCCGCCGCATGCAGAAGTTGCTTCTGCCCGCGGCGCTGACTGCTTCCGTCGCCTGATCGGCGGACAGCGTAAACCTATTCGGAGGAACACATAGCGATGTCATCGGTAACGTCGAAATCAGATATTTTCACCAAGGTGCAGGAAGCGCTCGTCGACGCGCTGGGGGTCGACGAGGATGAAGTCACCCCCGAGGCGACCCTGCAGGGCGATTTGGGTGCTGAGTCGATCGACTTTCTCGATATCGTGTTCCGGCTCGAGAAGACGTTCGGCATCAAGATCGAACGCGGCGAATTGTTCCCCGAAGATATCCTTACGAACACCGATTACGTGGAAGAAGGTAAGGTGAACGCGGCGGGTTTGGCCAAGCTCAAGGAGCGGATGCCGTTTGCCGACCTGTCGCGATTCGCCGCCGATCCCAGCGTGCAAAACCTGGGCAAACAACTCACCGTGCAAGACATGTGCAACTTTGTCGAGCACAAGCTGGCAGCGTAGATCGTAAGCACCAATGACCAAGCACCAATGACCATTGATTTGCGCATTGGCGGCTTTGGTCATTGGGATTTGGTCATTGGTCATTCCCCTGCATCCTGCATCCCGCCCCCCCTCCGCCAATGCGCTGGTTCTGGCTCGATCGCTTCACCGAATTTGTCGCCGGCTCGCACGCCACCGCGGTGAAGTGCGTGTCGTTGAGCGAAGACCATCTGCAGGAGCACTTTCCCGATTACCCGATCATGCCCAACTCGCTGGTGGCCGAGGGAATGGCCCAATGCGGCGGGTTGCTGGTGAGCGAACTCTACAAGTTCAGCGAGCTGGTCGTGCTCGCCAAGTTCGCGCGCTGCAGCATCGAAGGCGAAGCGCGACCGGGCGACGTCATTCGCTACAAAGCCGTCATCGAACAAGCCAAGGATGTTGGTGCCTCGGTCAATGTGAAAGGCGACATCGACGGCCGACCATTTTCCGAAGCCGAAATCTTCTTCGCCCGCTTCGACCCTGCGTCCACAGAAAACACTCGCGGCCGCGTGTTGTTTAACCCCGATGACCTGCGCGGCTGGCTCCGCGTCGTGGGTGTGTTTGAACTCGGCGTGCGCACCGATGGCACGCGTCTGCGGCTCGAGGACTATCCGCATTTTTTTCAGAAAAGCGTCGTCTAAATCGCCACGGAGGCACGGAGGACACGGAGCGGCAATGATAATTGGTCATTGAGGATTTGTAATTTGGTCGTTTCCGAAATGACCAATTTCAAATGCCCAATTTGCAATGACAAATTGGTTCTTCGCGGCTCCGTGCTCTCCGTGACTCCGTGGTCAATTCCTGTCTTAATCGGGTGATTCAATGAGAAAACGCGTCGTTGTTACCGGCATGGGGGTGGTCACGCCGTTAGGCTGCACGGTCCCGGAATTGTGGGCCAACTTGAAGGAAGGCAAGTCGGGTGTCGATTACACGACTCTGTTCGATGCCTCGAACTTCCCCACGCGCATTTCGGCCGAAGTCCGCCATTGGTCGCTGGCCGATTCAGGCGAAGACCCCGCCCCCTGGGAGCAGCGCGGCCGACACACGAAATTCGCCATCGGCGCAGCCCGGCAGGCGGTGAACGATTCCGGCGTGCTGGGAACGGTCGATCCCGATCGCTTCGGCGTCTACCTGGGCGCGGGCGAAGGCCAGCAAGACTTCTACAACTTCAGCCACATGATGGTCGCCGCCCTCAAGAACGGCGAGCTCGACTTGGCCGCGTTCATCCAAGAAGGCCTCAAGCGGCTCGATCCCAAACTCGAGCTTGAGCAAGAACCAAACATGCCGGTGGCGTACGTCGCCACGCATTTCGGTGCCGAAGGCCCGAATTTCAACTGCCTCACGGCCTGCGCCGCCAGTAGCCAAGCAGTCGGCGAAGCGACGGAAATCATCCGCCGCGGCGAGGCCGACGTGATGCTCTCCGGCGGCGCTCACAGCATGATCCATCCCTTTGGCGTCACGGGCTTCAACCTGCTCACGGCCCTTTCGGAAAATAACGCCGACCCGAAGAAGGCCTCGCGGCCATTCGACCTTAATCGCGACGGTTTCATCCTGGGCGAAGGCGCCGCGATCGTCGTGCTGGAAGAGTACGAGCGCGCGAAGAAGCGCGGCGCGACGATCTACGGCGAAATCTTGGGATATGGCACGACCGCCGACGCCTTCCGCATCACGGATACCCACCCCGAAGGCCGCGGTGCGATCACCTGCATAAAAATGGCCCTGCGCGACGCCCAAAGGAACCCGGCCGATATCGATTACATCAACGCCCACGGCACCAGCACGCAAGTGAACGACCGCGTCGAAACGCTGGCGATCAAGGAAGCGCTCGGAGCCGACGTCGCCTACCAAGTGCCCGTCTCCAGCACCAAGAGCATGACCGGCCACCTCATCGCCGCGGCCGGTGCGACCGAGCTCATCGTCAGCCTGATGGCGATGCGCGACAACGTCGTGCCGCCCACGATCAACTACGAAACGCCCGACCCCCAATGCGACCTCGACTACGTGCCGAACGTCGCCCGCGAGAAAATGGTCCGCACCATCCTCTCCAACAGCTTCGGCTTCGGCGGCCAAAACATCGCACTCATCGCCGGGGCGGTGTAGATCACTCAATGCACAAGTCTCATGACTGATTCTTGGCCGTTCGCCGATCCGAAGGACGTCGCCGTATTTACGGTGCGGCAAATAGTACGTGACGGTAAACCAATACTTCGCGTGGCACACGAAGTAGACGACGGGGCGTGGCAGTTTCTGCAACTTGGTACGCCGGACCAAGCGGATGCAATGATTGTCGCATTAGACGAGATTGTGCAAATCGACCCGACTGTCGCGGAATTAGCCGACCTCCCACTTGGTTGGCGTGCAGAGCGAAGCTCTCCAGGCGATCCCTGGCAACGCGAGCCAGAACAAAATATCGGTGACGACACAGGATTCTGGCGATTCCTTAGGTGGCTAACGCGTTCTTAGCTCGCGTATCTTCAAACGGGGCGTTTACGTCCTTCCTCGCCGCAGGCGATAATAGCCCCGGCGTTTACGCCGGGGTGATCAGCTACGCGCCGCATCACTCAGGCCCGTTCACGGGCCTTCTAGTCAGCCGGACTTCAGCCGAACGGCCCCGCCTCACCAATCCCGGCTCAAGCCACGCACTGAGAAGGCCCGTGAACGGGCCTCTTGTGGTCGATGGTTGGCCGTAATCCCCGGCATGAATGCCGGGGCTATTATTGGGGAATGAAGGGTCGTGAACGACCCTTTGGCAATTGGCACGCGATCACACGTCGCAACCTCTGCAACGGCACCGCCCCTACGCGCCGGCGCTAGCCACGGCTTTTCTCGATGCCGTCCATACCTGTAACATCGCCGACGTCCTCACTGCCGCGACTCAACGGGGCGTTCACGCCCCATCCTCGCCGCAGGCGATGTTAGCCCCGCCGTTCCACGGCGGGGTGACCGGTGGCGTAACGCATCATTCAGGCCGGTTCACCGGCCTTCTCGCTGCCGCGGCTTGAGCCGAACCTCTACCCCGGCTCCTCATGCGTAATCCGTTCCAATCGTTCATCTGCTGTCCCTCGCGCGTGATGTTCGCGCTGATTGCGAACGTATTCAATCACCCACGGCAAATCCCGCGTTCCAAAACTGACTACGCCGTAGCCGCTCTGCCATTGCAGCACCTTGCTGCGTAGGCCGCACGCCTCGTTTACGTCATGCGTCGTACCACCCTTCAACTGGCCAATGAATTCGCTGATCAGCAGCGTTGGCGGTATCGTAACCACGACATGCTCATGCGTTTCGATGCAGCCAACCTCGTGGTAGAAAGCACGGGGGACGTCCGCAATGCGTTTCTTCGCAAACCGGTGGGCGAGCGGTTCCACTTCCGGCGTCAGCAATGGCAAACTGTTCTTGGTATGCCAAACAATGTGCAGGTTGATTTCGCTGTAGTAATTGCGCGACATAATTTGGTTCCTGATAGTGGCTCAAGCCAACCGGCGAGAAGGCCCGTGAACGGGCCTTCGAAGGAATCCGGTGCCAGTTTACCCCGCATAAATGCCGGGGCTATTATTGCGAAGAAAAGGGTCGTGAACGAACCTCTGGCAATTGACACGCGAATGGACATTGCGACCCCTGCAACAGCATCGCCCGAAGAACCGGCGTTGTCGATGGTGGATGCCGACGTCGCCCACGCCTTGGATGTCACCATCGTCGTTGTCGCCGTTATTCAGCCGGGGCGTTCACGTCCCTTTCTAGCGCAGCGATCATACGCTGCCTATCACG
>JADZDJ010000044.1 GCA_020851115.1 Pirellulales bacterium | reverse complement strand
TCAACGTCACAGGAATGATCACCGCCTCTGCCGCGGTGCAGGAGCACTACGGCTACACGCCCTACGGCCAGGCCACGGTCTACAATAGCAGCTACGGCAGCCCGACCGGCACGTCCGCCATCAAGCAAAAGAATCTTTACACCGGCCGCCAGCTCGACCCCGAGACGTTGCTGTACGACTACCGAGCGCGGTATTATCATCCCACGCTCGGCAGGTTCGTCGGCAGGGATCCGATTGGGTATGCGGCGGGCGACGCAAACTTATATAAATATGTCGCAGATGGTCCAATACACGGTGTCGATCCCAGCGGATTATGCCAGCCGATTGGCACGGATAAAGACGGAAACCCGATTTTGAGAGGATGTGGGACCGATGCCAGTAAGTGCTTTGTATACAATCTAAAAACTGGCCTGAAAACTTACATTGAATGCCCAAATCAAACTCATGCTGATGATCTAATACCAGCCAAAACGCCACCAGTTGTCTATCCGGTAATACCAGATCCCCGACCAATACCGTTGCCGAAGCTTACGCCAGAGCCAATCCCAGAGCCAATTCCAGAGGGTGGTGGCTTTGGAAAGTTCTGTGGTCGCGTGCTCGGAGTCCTGGGGTTAATATTTTGCGATCCATTTGTCAGAGAATGTGGGCGCGGCAGCGATATATTGCCACCACCAGTCGATCCACCAGTTGCGGAGAAAAACAATTGCTACTGCATGTGTACGTTAAAAAGCGGCTCAACTAATGAGCCAATTGGCAGAATGTCCAGAAGGGACTGTAAGAGACTCCCTCATACACAGCCAGATCGGTACAAGTACTGTTACTGTAAGGGAGATCCGTGATAACTACAGGAGACAACCATGACCGACACAAGTACAAGCCTAGCCGAACTGGATCAAGTGGTTAAGCTTTTTGTCAAGGCTCTTGGCTGGCCGAAACCGCGACGCTACGAACACTTGCATCGCGATTCGCCTGATCAATTCCGAGCACAGTATGTTTTCTACGAGTCCGTGGCCATTGGAGCTCAGCCCATTGATTGTTTTCTCCAGTTGAATGTGCTCGACGACTTAGGAAGCACCCTAAATCTATCTGGTGCTGTATATGCAATTCGATATCGTATTTGTACTGGATGGCATCCGATCAAGTTAACAAGGAACCTCACTGCGGCCAAAAAGACAGCGGCGACGATGTCCCTTTGGTTAGGATTAAACAATTTTACTTCATATGCATCTCGTAAGAAGTTTCGCCTGTGTCATCCAGAAACAGTGGGCTACAGTTGGACACGGATTAGACAAATAGGCCCTCCGTATATTGTCATAGCGTCGAAACGAGGGAGATATTTTCAAAGGTTGTGTTCCAGTCGAGAAGAAAAGTGACAGAAAAGTTATCAGGGTGCGTCGGCGTAAGCCGGAGAAAAGTCGCGAATGCAAGAGTCGCGCGAGGTAAGACCTAGCCAGTCGCCTCGATCCCGAACCCCACGCCAGCGGCGGCAACGACACGGGTTTAGCCTGGGCCAGTGGGCCACACAGGCCAGGGATCATATCTCCGAAATCATTCCCCCGCGAGCCGACCTTCGAAAAACACGTGCCACCGGGCAAGTGCTCGCTGCTTTCTTCCGTGTATTCGTGCTTTCGTGATCCGATCCCCGCCCGGCAGCCTTAATCCCAAAATCCTAAATCTTTAATCTCGAACCTCTTGACAGATACCTATACATGCGATAACATGAACAAGCCAGCACCATCGTTGGCGCGGCCCGCCGTGCCGAACAGCATGTTGTGGCCGACGATCTTTGACAAGATAAACTACGCACATCGCTACCCGCGGCCACTGTTCGGCCGTGTCGCAGTTCGCTCAGGGCTTATCGCTCGACGGCTTCCCCCATGCCCGCCCCGCGCTTTTGCATGATTTCGCCGATGGACGCCCGCACGATTCAAAAAACATCCAGCATCCAGAATCGAATATCCGCCAGCCACCCCCTTATTTTACATCGACCCTCGCCACGCCTCAAACTTCAAAAACACTCGTAAATTCCCGATCCATTTCGCTTCCGCCTCCCAGTTTTTTGCGCACCCCCCCGGAAATGAACCGGAAATGAATTCTGCAAGAATCTTCACGGCGCTCGAGAAAAACCGCACTTCTTCCGCTCCTTCATTTCCACCACAAAAATTATTTTCCGAAATCGCACGATGACACCAAACGCAAATTCCCCCGATTTTAACCTATTGCAGCACAAAGTACGCCTCGCTTGCCGCCGCTTACCATTCACGATTCACGACTATTCTGCGCAGGTCTCCTGAGGCTCGATCAATCGATCTTCGGGTCAGATTATCGGCACGGTCGGCCAGGCGCGAACAACGAAAGGAGGTTCGAGGTCGCGAACTCCTCAGTGAAAACGACGAAGGATTCAAGCCATCACCGGCTCTTATTACTCGACGCATTTCGCACTTGATCTCCGCCTACTCCCTACGCCTACTTGGGAGTTGTGGGTGAATCCGCGAGCCTACGAACGGCCGCTTGCCGTCGTCTTGGGCGCGTCGATCGCATCGGCGGTCATAGATCGAGATAGTACTGGGCGATCGAAAAGTAGATGACAATTCCCGTGACATCGACGAAAGTGGCGACAAATGGGCTGGATGCGTAACCGGGATCGATCCCCAACCGACGGAATACCAGCGGCAACATCGAACCGACGAGCGTTCCCCAGAGGCAAATGGTGGCGACGGACCAGCCGACCACCAAGGCCAAGCTCCAGCGATCGACAGGCGCAGCACTTACCTTGCAGTTCGCGGGAAAATGGTAGTGCGTCGGGTCGTCGGCGCTAGAGCTGGGCGCGGGAGCATCCGGGGGCAACTGGACGTTCGCGTGCCTCTCCAGCTCGGTCTCGAAGATCTGAGTCGAGCCTTCGGGCAGCAGCCAACGCCCTTTGTCGTCTTGAGTGAGCGGCAAGGTCGATCGCACCTCGAATGGCCGCGTCAACACTTTCGTCTCGCTGCGGGTTACTTCGGGCGTGGCCGCGCCGCGAACGACTCCGATCAAACCCAACGTCAGCCCCAACACCAATCCAATGGCCAATTCATGACGCAGCACGCGGAACCAGTCGCGCGGTCCAACCTCGCCGAGTGCCACGGCGCGCGTAATCAGCGTGGCGGCCTGCGAACCGGAATTCCCCCCGGTCGAAATACACAGCGGCACAAACAGGCTCAGCACCACGAGCTTGGCGATCTCATCCTCAAAGCCGGCCAGTGCCGTAAACGTGAACAGCTCGGCGATAAACAGACACGCCAACCAAATCAGTCGCTTGCGCCAGACGGTGATGAAGGGCGTATCGAGATAGCTTTGCGCCAATGGCGCGACGGCGCCCATGCGATGGACGTCTTCGGTGGCCTCTTCGACGACGACATCCATCACGTCGTCGTGAGTCACGATGCCGACCAAGTGGTTTTGATCGTCCACCACAGGAATGGCGAGAAAGTCGTATCGAGCCAGGCGCTTGGCCAAGATCTCGCGATCTTCGTCGACACGGGCACAAATCAGTTCCCGCTCCATGATGTCGCCGACGATCGCGGCGGGTTTGGCCAGAATCAAGTCGCGCAGCGAAATGAATCCGAGCAGATGTCGATGGTCGTCAACAATGTAGATGTAATAGATCATCTCATTGTTGGGCGCGACAGTCCGCAGCCGCTGCAATGCCTCGGCCACGGTGATGTTTGCCGGCAGCGAGGCGTACTCGGTGGTCATTACCGAGCCGGCGCTATGCTCGGGATACGACAGCAACATTGCCATGTCGTGCCGCTCTGCTTTGGCCACGAGCGGCAACAGTTCTTCGACGACTTGCGAATCGAGTTGGCGCAACAAATCAACGCGATTATCCGGGGCCATTTCCTCCAGCAGTGCGCTCATCCGCTCGCGCCCCGAACCGAGCACCATTTCCACTTGCTTGGGAATGTCGTAGTAGCCGAAGATTTCGGCCTGCTGCGCCAGCGGCGCACGGGCCAAGACTCGCCAGGTTTCATCGACCGTCAGCCCCTCGGTGAAATCGGCCGCCGTCGCCGGGTGCAACTCCATCGCCACATCGCGCAGCCCCTGGTCGTCATTCTCGGCCAGCATCAGACGCAGCTCGGGGAGGATGATGGGATTGGCCATGTGGGCACCTGGATCGGCTCGGAGAAACTGCGGATTATAGCCGCCAGAGCGAATCGCGTCTCTAGGGCGCAATTCACCGTCGCAACTCAAGAAAATGGTTCCAGCTCGGCACCGATCAACGCTCGGTCCGCTATTCAAAGAAACGCTACACGGCAACTTGAAGCTCTTCCAAGACGTCGGGGAGAGCCGGAATATCGTCGCGGATCAGCGTGCCTTGCACCAATTCGGTCGGCTGTTCCTGTCCTTCGATCGCACCATCCACTTCGGCGGTAAGCAATTTTTCGGCTGCAACAGATTCAGTAGTGGTTGTCATAGGGAGTCCTCGCAACCAGCGATCGAGAGCATCCAACCATATTCTATCTCATCCCAGAACGGCAGGGCAAACCAGGAGCCGCCGCCGAATTGACATTTCGCCCGATCGCGATACGATGAGCGCTGGTCTACATTACAGCGCCGAATCCAATCCGACGCAAATTCGCACGGAGTTCTCCCATGACGCAGATTGAAGCCGCCCGCGATGGCCAGATCACACCTGAAATGGAGTTTGTCGCCCAGCGCGAGCAGCTTGAACCTGAATTGATCCGCCGCGAAGTTGCCCGCGGCCGAATGGTCATTCCCGCCAACAAAATCCATCTGCAAAAACGCTTGGAACCGATGGGCATCGGCATTGCCGCGAAGACAAAGATCAACGCCAACATCGGCAACTCGGCGGTCACCAGCAACGTCGAACAGGAACTCGAAAAGCTGCACATGTCGGTTCACTACGGGGCCGACACCGTGATGGACCTTTCGACCGGAAAGGACATCAATCGCATTCGTCAGGCGATCATCGACGCTTCGACGGTGCCGATCGGCACCGTGCCGATTTATCAAATGCTCGAAGAACTTGGCGGCAACATCGAAGACATGCGGCCGAAGCATTTTCTCGACATGGTCGAACACCAGGCCAAGCAGGGAGTCGATTACATGACCGTCCACTGCGGCGTGATGCTCGAGCATTTGCACCTCACGATGGGGCGCGTCACCGGCATCGTCAGCCGCGGCGGCAGCTTAATCGCCAAATGGATGATGGCCCACCGTCAGCCCAATCCGCTCTACACGAGCTTTGACGACCTATGCGACATCATGCGCCAATATGATGTTACCTGGAGCCTGGGAGATGGCCTCCGTCCTGGATGTATTGCCGATGCCAGCGATGCCGCCCAGTTTGCCGAACTTGAGATACTCGGCAAACTTACCAAACGCGGCCGCGAGAACGGCACCCAAGTCATGGTCGAGGGCCCCGGGCACATTCCGATGGATCAAATCGACATGAACGTGCGCAAGGAAATGGAACTGTGCGACGAAGCCCCCTTCTACGTGCTAGGCCCGCTCGTAACGGACATCGCTCCCGGTTATGACCATATCACCAGCGCCATCGGCGCTGCGTTGGCCGGTTGGTCGGGCGCGGCCATGCTCTGCTATGTCACGCCGAAGGAACATCTCGGCCTGCCCGAGCTGGACGATGTAAGGCAGGGCGTCATTGCCTATAAAATTGCCGCCCACGCCGCCGATTTGGCCCGCCAGCGCCCAGGAGCTCGTCAGCGCGACGACGCGCTCAGCCGCGCTCGCTTTGGTTTCGACTGGAACGAACAATTCCGCCTCTCGCTCGACCCCGAAACTGCTCGGAGAATGCACGACGAAACGCTGCCGCAGGACACGTTCAAAAGCGCTCATTTTTGCAGCATGTGTGGACCGAAATATTGCTCCATGAAGATTACGGAGGATATTCGAGCGATGGCAAAAGAAAGCTCGCAGCCGCTGGAATTGCCTGTGATGGCTCACCCCTAACGGAACGATCCTTTCAAGTTGCGGAGACTAGTCAAATGACTGCATTTCGCATTCAAATCGCTTGGATATCGCTGGTATCGAGCATTCTGGCACTCGTGCTTGGCTGTACCGAGAAAAAACAGACCTACGCCGAAGCCGCGCAATTGTACGACGTTGAGATGAGAGAACTGACTCGACTGGAAGCCGAGCGCGACAAACTGGTTGACACGGCGGAAGGCGGCCTCGGTGATCTGAAGGACGTTCGCGATTCGATTAATTCACTTTCTGGAGATTTTGGCGCTCTTCGCGAAGCGACAAAGGGTTTGATCGATCCCGCCCTGCAAGACAAGGCCGACAAGAAAGTCGAAGAGCATCATCAAGCGATCGACAAGCAAATCGAGCAACAAGTCAAAAGCGCAACCAAGGCGAAGGAAGCGGCCGAACACCAATTGCCGGAACTCGAACGGCAAATTGAAAAGCAAAAAGCTCGCGTGGAAACTGCCAAAAAAGCCAAGGAAGCGCTAGCGCCATGACTGGCAAGCTCGACGAAGTAGAAATTATCGCCGCAGCGCAATCAGCCCAACTTTCGTCAACAACAGAAGCCGGAGCGATGGCGGCTTCGGCACGGAACTCATGGCGTTGGCAAATTCGTCGAGGCCGTTCGCTTTGTCGTACGACTGCCGAAATATCGTGAAATCGGTTAGGTGATTCTTTCCTTCGCTACCCAGGTCGCCGAAGGCATACGCTTCCTCAGCGATCGGACTGCTCAGATTTGCGGACATATACTGTACATACGTTCGAAAGTCGTCAAACAAAATCTGCCCCTCGCCATTCAAATCGCCCAGATTATTACTCGCGAGCGATCCGAATCCGAACTTGGGGCTTTTGTTGTTGGTGCGGTCGAAATTGTACGTTCAGTTCTCGGCCGAGAGATCAAACAGATTAGAGTAGGTCGTCTTAAAGTCGGCTCCCGGCGTCGAATTGAAATTGAATGTCTGCACCGAGCCTCAGCTTGACGCATCGTGTGGGTTCGTAGAGATTCCGTAACGCAAGCCGAATGACGTTTCTTTGACCCACTCCGTCACTGCTGCCGTATGCCCCGGCGCTACCGACAACGCGGCTGCAAACCCAATTGCCAAGGCGACGAGGAACCTATATCGAAAGCCCATCGCGCGACGATCCATGTCCACAACGTGGCGGAGGGCGGAAAAACTCAGCCATTTGAGCACGAAATTAGTATGAAACGAAGCAGTCCCATACGAATAGGAGAAGTGGGCCAAATATCGCGGTTTACGCCAGTGACCATCCCTGGCGATAGTCCCGTCGAATCAGCGGCGCTGCTTCGGGCGCATTGGTTGCCGTCAGTTTGGCGGCATCCCAAAGAAGTTTTTTGCCGATGCGAAAGGCGATGTTTCCCAAATGGTTTGTTTCGGTAACTCGGCCGGCGTAACCAAAATTGCAAGTGGTTGATGAACCTGTTTTGCACGCTTGCGTCCATTCTTCGTAGTGTCCGATCGAATTCGGAATCGATTGCTCGGGATGCTGGAACTCTTTGAATCGATCTTCCGGCAGCAGAATGTGTTTGTAATAGTCGGAAAGCACCATGCCGCTCTCTCCGACAAACAGCACCCCGTCGCCCCAATTTGGTATTTTCTTTTCCAAGAGCAACTCGGGTCGATATGTGCCTTGATACCAGTACAGCTTCACGGCGGGCCGATTGCCGCGTGGACCGAATTCGTAGGTGGCGGTCATCGAGGCAGGAGCTAATTCCGGATGCGGCAGCGGGCCGCTGGCTTCAACGGTGAGCGGAAAGTCGAGGTTCAATGCCCAAAATGGCAGATCGTTCCAGTGCGAGCCGAGGTCCGACATTGTGCCACCGCCGAAATCCCACCAGCGATACCATTTTGGTCCCGGCACATAAACATCGTGAAACGGCCGCGCCGACGCGGGGCCAAGCCACAAGTCCCAATCGAGGCCAGCGGGCACCGGCATCGATTCGGTCGGCCGGTCTTGAGCCGTCACAGGGTCGCGGTGTCTGGCGGCTTCTTCCGGCGTTTGCCTTCCTCGAGCGCGGCTGACCCAGACGTGAACTTCGCGTACCGGACCGATCACGTTCGCTTGAATCAGTTCCACGACGCGGCGAAAATTGTCGCCGGCGTGAATCTGCGTCCCCAATTGGGTGGCGACTTTCGACTTCGTCGCCGCTTCGCGAATCACCCTGGCCTCCCAAACGCTATGCGTGAGCGGCTTTTCGCAGTACACGTGCTTGCCAAGCTGCAGCGCCGGCATCGTAGCGAATGCGTGACAATGCTCCGGCGTGCTGATCACTACGGCGTCAAATAAATTTGCCTCGTCGTAGAGCTTGCGAAAATCGCGGAATTTCTTTGCCTGTGGAAATTCCTGCGCCGCTTTGTTTAGATTGTCCTCGTGGACATCGCAAAGTGCGACAATGTTTTCGCCCGTGTATTTGACGGCCTTGGTCTTGGGGTCTACTTGCTTGCCTGATACGCCGTCCAAATTTGCCGTACCGCGGCCGCCGCAGCCGATGATGGCCACGTTCAACTTGTCACCGGCAGTACCCGCGCGCAAGAACGCCGGCGCGGCAAGTGCCATCGCGCCGCCAACGGCCGTTGATTGCAAGAAGTCTCGACGAGTAAAGTTCGATCGCTGACCGGTCATGGAACGAACCTCCGAGGGGTGGGTATGTTTGTGGTAGGAACGGTTTGTATCGAAGGAATCCAACCGTTCCAGCAATATATCGCGTTTGGCGACTGGATGCAAATTTGTAGTCGCGCCCTACCGGTGTTATGCTTACCGTTGCCGTTCCCATGCTCCAAGCGGGTACGAGCGATTCCACGCTGCGAGAGGGACGCAATGGGAATCAGACGAAACACGAACTCAATCGCGTTGCGAGTTGTCGAAACCGTCAGAAATCATCGAGCAATTGCCGCGGCTTTACTCAAACTATTGAATTGGTCTGATAGATCATTCGGTGAGGGAATCACACCCCTGCCTTTGCTCGCGCTACCTTCCGCCGCCCGTGCTCTGACAGGATGATCTTACGCAGCCGAATATTGTCCGGCGTCACTTCGACGAGTTCATCTTCCTCGATATATTCGAGCGCGCCTTCCAGAGTTAATTCGCGTGGCGGCCGGAGCAAAATATTCTCGTCGCGGCCGGCGGCGCGGATGTTC
>JADZDJ010000043.1 GCA_020851115.1 Pirellulales bacterium | reverse complement strand
CTGAAAATCGACGTAAATCGCGACTCTGCAAGCAATCTCGATTTTCGCGTTCCACTCCAGAAATAGCTATACCGAGACGGGCCTCGCGGTCAATGTTTCGGACCAAACTTCGCACAAGTTCGACTTTCACCTTCGTGCGGACGGTAGCATTCCTCAAAGGGAGAAATAGCATGGCTAGTTTATGTCGGCGGGCTTTTACCCTGGTGGAGCTCTTGGTCGTCATTGCAATCATTGGCGTCTTGATCGCGCTGTTGTTGCCGGCGGTGCAGGCGGCGCGCGAAGCAGCCCGCAGAACACAGTGCAAGAACAACCTGAAGCAAATTGGCTTGGCGGTGCAAATGTATCACGATGCGAAGCGCAAATTTCCATCCGGATTGACCTGTTTGCCGGGATTGGGCAGCGTGCCTGGCGGAGGCCCATTTAACACGATCTGGCCGTTCCTGTTTCCATTTATTGAGGAAAATGGCATGGCCGGTCGGTATAGTTTCGATTTGGGCTACGGCGGCGGCCCGACGGGAAATGAATATGACGCCGTGAATGGTCCGCTCTTCGAAATGTCCCCGGCGACCTTTCTTTGTCCGGCAGATGCGCCGGAGAAGTATCCAGGCCAGCTTCGAAAGTTGACTCGCTGGAGCTATGCAGCCTGCTTCAGCCCGGACGGCACCATGGTCGAGAAAGACGCCAATTTCACTTTCGAGAAAAGCTGCATTAAGATAAAAAACCCGGCTAAGAAGCGCGCGATCTTCAATGTCAATCTACAGCGCAACATGCGACAGATTCTCGATGGCGCTTCAAAGACAATCGCCGTCTCGGAGATTGTTGGTGGAACCGAAGGCGACGTGCGCGGATTGTGGTGGTACCATCAGGGTGCGTTTTATACTCACCTTCGTGGCCCAAACTCCAGCATACCCGACTCTGTATGGTCGTCCTATCCGCCGGGGTACTGCCACTCAACGCCGTCTGCACCCTGTGCCCAAACGGCGTCGTGCTGGGGCGCCACCGCCTACTCCGCGCGAAGCAAGCATCCTGGCGGCGTGCAAGCGGTGAGGGCCGATGGCTCCGTGGCGTTCTATCCGGACCAGATCGACCTCGCGGTATGGCAGGCATTAGCAAGCATCGACAGTGGTGAAGTCATTTCTGCGGGGGACGCGCAATAGCGCGATTTTCAATTATCTGGCTTATCAGCATGCCAACGATCCAATCGAATGGGCAGCTCCGAACGCTTTATCGTTGCGGGCGCATGAACAATAACTTGCTGTGTGGTTGCCTAATGAAACACTGTCCTGCGGCATTGCGGATGTTGGCGATCGCGATTCTGTTGATTGCTGGTGCTGACGGTTTGGCGCAAACGCCGTATACGATCGACTTGTCCCAAACCGGCATGACGCTGAATCATAAAGTCTTCGGCCAAGCCGTACCAACATTGGGCGGTCCCGAAGGATATGAAGAAACCGTAAGCGACTCGACGGTGGCCGTGACCGGCGGCGCGAGCATTCGGGGAGTCGCAGGAGGATTGCTCGCCGACACCTATAATTGGAAATCTCGAACGGGTCGAGCCGTGGGTGAAGCTGGCGTCCCTGGCCGACCCACGCTCGAGTACCTGCGGTATGCGCGAGACCAGCAGGCCGAACTGTTTGTGACGGTAAATACTCGAGGAACGGGAACGGGGATTAGTTCTCTGGACTTTGTCTGGCAGGATACTTCTCTCGCACCATTGACCACTCTAGCGGCCGATTGGGTCCGCTACACGAATCGCATCGTGCCGCAATACCGCCAAGGCGACACGTTGCCTGCGACCGACGCCGCGCTCGTCAATGCATTAGACTGGGGACCGTACGATCGATTGCTCTCTTCCCAGGAAGCGCCGACTTCCCAGGTGAAATACTGGGAGATCGGCAATGAACCCGATATCGCCGTTTCCGATTCGCAAGGCTCGTCCTACGCACTGACTCCATCGGAATACGCCGATCGCTACGTAGCAATTACGAGCGCAATGCTCGCGCAGGACTCAACCATCAAAGTTGGTCCGGTGGTGAAGCGCGGCGTCAACGATGCCGGCACTGGGCCGGATCCTTGGCTGCTGGCCGTGTTAGCTCGGCCCGATGCGAAGGTTGATTTCATCAGCTATCACCCGTATCAGAACATTTTCGACCCATACTTCACCAGCGAGCAACTCCCGACCGCCAGCATGCTTGAGCAGCGACTCCGAGGCGTCACTCAGAAGCAGGCATCGGAGTACGCCCTCGTGCGATCGGCGATTCAAACCAACAACAATCAGGTTGGAACGCCGCAACGAGACTTGAATACGCCCGCGGTAGCTTCCGAGTGGAATGTCGGCAGTTCGTCCTCGATTGGATCATTTGTCTCCCGAACATCAGCCCAAGCTCTCGGTGCCGCCGAGACGATGTTCACGTTCGCCAGGAACCCCAATATCTTAGCGGCCCATTATTGGGCGTGGCCCACGGCTGCTTGGGATGGAACGCCGACTCCACTGTCGCGGCTGGATGGCGCATTGGCGGACTATGGAGGCAACAAGCTGGTGGCATCGTTCAGCGACGGCCAAAACTTTCGCCTATATACGACCACGGATACCGTGAAAGGCCAGATCGCGCTTTGGGGGCTAAATTTCTCCGATGCTAACAATAAAGCGATGCAACTGTCGTTGACTGGTTCCAATTGGGATCTAACCGATGCGCGAATCACGTTGTTGCGGCTGGCGCACGTGAATGGCACCGACATGAGCTTGCTCGATTCGACGTCGGCATCGATTTTGGTTCCGCCTTCGATCGATTGGATCGCCACCGACCTCACGGGCCAAATCGATCTCTCGAACTTTAGTCTGATCTTCGAGGATGCCACGATTACACTGCTGCTGGTGCAAATTCGGAAACCCGGCGACTTCGACAGCGACGGCGACGTGGATGGCGCCGACTTCGTTGCCTGGCAGACAAACTTTCCTAAAGCTTCCGGCGCGACATTGACGCAAGGCGACGCCGACGGCGACGGCGATGTGGACGGAGCCGATTTTGTCGTTTGGCAAACCAACTTTCCCTTGACGCTGGGGCTTGGCGCTGCTGCTGTGCCAGAACCAATGGGACTGGTCGGGTTGGTTAGTATGGTAGCTCCGGCGCTAATGTTGGTGTTGGTTCGACGCCTGCGAACAATGAATTGAACGCTGGATCGCCGCATATGCATCAGTAATGCATCCGTGGGCTCACAGATCGGCGAAGCCACGTCACGCCGACCACCTCGCGTTCGGTTACGGCAGACCTATTTAACTACTACGTATTCATTTTGAGAGGATATATGAAATGAAAGTGCAGCATTCATTGGCAATGTATTTGTATTTATGTGCTTTTGCTCATGCAGTTTGTAGCGCGGAATCGCCATCGAAGTCAATTTGTTTTCCCACGATTGGGACTAGCGTCGAGCGCTGTGCGACGCTGTTGGCGATCGACGACTATTGTTTGCCCTTGCGGAAGAATCTGTGCTACTACATCTCAAAGCCCACGGTTCGACCGGGGCCGGTGCTGGCGCCGGAGACGGGCAACCCAAATGCGCCGGACAGTGTGGCAACGCACTTTTACGGCACGGTGCTGCAAGAAAACGGAAAATTCCGAATGTGGTATTACGGCCTTGGGTGGAAAGATCCAAATGGAGATCGGGTCGAAAAGAACCTGCGAGAGGGACCAATCTGCTATGCCGAAAGCGATGACGGCATTCACTGGACGAAAGTCAAATTGCGGCAAGTGAAAGTGCATGGAACGAATGAAAATAATGCTATCGATCTACCAAACGCTCAGACAGAGGGAGCGTTTGTGATTCGCGATGACGACGATCCCGACCCGCTGCGCCGCTACAAAATGGTGTATGAATGCAATGCCGAGGTTGGAATGTCATTTCGCGCCGCGACCAGTCCGGATGGAATCCAATGGACCGCCGGTCCCGCCGACGTCGTCAAAACGTTCATCGAACCGTGCTCCTTCTACAAGCACAATGGCCTTTATTACGTCAATGCACACGGCGCGCATGCAAGTGAAGGAGGTCACGCAGGTGGCCGCCAGGGAATCGTATGGGTGTCGCCGGATTTCAAGAATTGGTTGCAGGAGCAAGGTGAATCGTTTTTCGTAGCCGAGCCTCAAGACCCAAAGGTCAGGGGATACAACAAAAAAGGACTCCAAGTGCATCTTGGGACTGCGCCCAGGAGCATGGGAAATGTATTGGTCGGACTGTATTGCCAATGGAACGCACGGCCCAATCAAGGTGACGATTGGTTTGGATCTGGCACCACCTACGGCGACTTTGGACTCGTTGTTTCTCACGATGGACAGCACTTTCGCGAGCCCGTAAAGGGACATGTGTTTCTTCGTGGAGACGAGTCATCCCCCAGAGTTCCTGCCGGCATCAATTATCGCACAATCCTTTGCCAAGCGAATGGCATACTCAACGTTGGCGAAGAAACATGGATTTATCACGGTCGGTGGGCAAACACGGAGAAGATTCCGGATTATTATGCCGAAATCGGTCTGGCTACTTTACCTCGGGACCGCTGGGGTGCGCTGGGGCTAGACCCGGGAAGCTCATCGGGATCGCTTTGGTCAGCCCCGATCGCGCTGCCAAATGGAGATTGCACCGTCTCGCTTAATGCAGACGGCACGCGGGGCATGAGCATTGAGATTGCGGACGAGAAATTCAACCTGCTTCCCGCTTATTCAGGCGACAACAAGGGCGCATTGTCGGGCAAGGACGGACTTTCATGCGACGTGAAATGGCCTACGGGCAGTCTTGCCTCGCTCGCCGGTAAGACGGTGCGTTTCAAATTCGATTTCGCGAAAGGCGAACACCCCGAGCCGCGGATGTATGCGTGCTACGTTCGGGTCAAGGAAGGCGCCAACAGCAGTGAATAGTCGGCCATGCGCTCCCAAGGGAACGATTGAGCTTATACTGCAACAGGAGCTGATAATAATGATGACAATGGTGATTTGTCGTTCGTTTTATCGATGGATGGCCGGGCTGTATATAGTAGCCGTGGTCCCTTCGTTAACTTACGGGAATTTTACTGTCACCGAACACTCTGTAAGAACTTCTGGGCAAGACCAGGCAGTTAAGTATTTGCTTTACGCGCCCAGTGGCCTTGCCGAATGTGACGTCCGCCCTGTGCTAATATCGCTCTATGGAGCTGGAGGTTCACTGAACGGCGCAAACATTCAGGAACCTGCATTCGAGGAGTTCCGAAGCGAATTGGACCGGCGCAAGTATTTTATTGTCGTGCCGGAGCTTGGCCCTTTGCATTTTATGAACGACAACGCCGTCGGCATGTTGGATCAAGTGATTGATGAGGTTGCGAGAGATCGGCGGATCGACGCTCGACGGATCCATTTGATGGGTACAAGTATGGGCGGCGGGTCATCCATCGCCTACGCGTTGCAACGGCCAACACGCATCCGATCGGTAGTAAGCCATATGGGGATGACTGACTTTGCGGCATGGATTCAGGAGACGCCTCGCTATACCTCAGCGGTAGCGACGGCGTTTGGTGGAACGCCAATGCAAGAGCCGAGCGAATACGAAGAACGATCGGGAATTGCCAATGCCGGCAAGCTTAAAAACATTTCCTTCTTCTTCATTCATGGAACGAGCGATGAAACGGTGCGGCCGGAACAGAGCATTCGCATGCACGAAGCACTACAAGCCAACAAAGAAAATTCCGTTTTGAAGCTCGTCGAGCACGGCGGTCACGACAACGACACGATTCGAGGACTTGAAGGCGAAGTGGCAGACTTTCTCGATGCCGCCGGCGACATACCTGCACATCAGAATGCCAAGTATGAAATACGATTGACCGAGAACCACGTGCGGTTCGGCATCTTAGGGTCGAAGCAGAGCAAGCCTGCGCCAACGTTATTTGTGTTCGGCTTCACCATTGAGCAAACTCTGGGCAGCGACTACTTTTTACAGTGCGGCCGCGAGCTCGCAAAACGTGGATTTCTTTGCGTGTCGATTGACTTGCCGTGCCATGGCCCCGACCAGCGATCGGGGGAACCCGCGGAACTTGACGGCTGGAGGTATCGCTTGGATGCCGGAGAGGATCTTCTTGCAAGTTTTATTCATGACGCAAAGGCGGTCATGGATCACTTGATTGCCCATGGATATTCCGACGCCAAGAGAATTGCGCTTTGTGGCACATCGCGAAGCGCGTTTGCGGCGCTGCATCTGGCCGCGGCCGACCCGCGTCCATGTTGTGTGGTGGCGATGGCGCCCGTCACCGAGCTGACCGCGCTCAAAGAGTTCCAGACGATGCAGCATCCCGACCGCGCACATGCGTTGTCAGTGAAAAATTTGGCCGATAAGTTGGCGGGGCGCGGAATCTGGATCTGCATCGGAGATCAGGACACTCGCGTGAGTACGGACGAGACAATTGCCTTTGCGCGGCGACTCACGGCCGTATCGATCGAAAAGAAACTGCCCTCGCAGGTGGAACTTCACGTAATTGCAGAACCGCGCGGCCATACGACGCCGGAGGGCGCGGCCGAGCAGGCGGCGAGTTGGCTCATTAGACGTTTCGGCGGCTAAAAGCCTCTTCCAAGTGACAGCGCAAAATGATCATCGGCGCCTATAAAATGACATATCGCATGGACTCGATCCCATTAGACGATTTTCGCTTGTCGCAGGCTCAACGGGAGCGATCGCAGAAATGAACACTTCTACGGTTATCGTCATCGGCGGTGGCGTGATCGGTTTGAGCACCGCGTACCAGTTGGCATTGAAGCGGGCAGGACAAATAATCCTGATCGACAAGGGGGCGCTGGCGGACGGCGCGAGTTGCCGAGCGGCCGGGATAGGCACGCAATTGCAATGGTGCGAGACGGCCGTGCTGGCAAGAAGGATTGGATTTGAGTTGTTTCGGCAGTTTTCCAATGAATGGGACGATTACACATTTCACGATGAGCATGGCTGTTTGAATTTGTTTACGCCCGAAGCTTGGCACGTGCGAAAGGCGCTATTGCCGCTGTATGATCGTTTGGATGTTCCATACGAGTTGTTGGATGCCAGCGAAGTACGCTACCGTTGGCCAGCGCTGAATCCTCCCGACGCGTATGTGGCATTACACGATCCTCGGGGTGGTTATAATGAACCCGCGGAGTACCTTCCGGCGCTTGCAAAGCGAGTGCGGCAACTCGGCGTAGAGGTGTTGGAAAATGAACAAGTCGTCGGCTTTCTGCGCGCAAAAGAACGGCTGGCTGGTGTGCGCACGCCGCAACGTGTTATCGAAGCGGACGCGGTGGTGAGCACGGCGAATGTCTGGAGCCATTCAGTATGGCGTGAATTAGAACTTCGATTTCCCACCAAGCATTTTGTCCATCAGCGCTATGTGACAATGCCTTTATCGCGGCCGTTCGTCGCTCCACCAGTCAATGCCGACCCTTACCTAGGTTACATCCGCTCAGCGGCAGGCAATCGCGTGCTGATGGGCATTGAAACATCCGAGCGAGCAGAATTTCGCGTCGAGTCCAACGAGTTCAACATGAATGAACTCGCGACGCCGATTGCTGTACGCGACGAAGGCCGCAAACGTTTCGTAGCTTTTGCTCCTTCGCTAAATAACGTTTTATGGGAGAGCGAGCACGTCGGTCTAATTTCGTTCACCGTCGATGGGGAACCCATCTTGGGCCCCGTAAAGAGTATCCCCGGGCTTTTTGTCGCTACGTCATTTAACTCTGGAGGATTTAATTACAACAGCGTTATCGGCCTATTGATGGCGGAAATGGTCCTTGATGGCCGAGCTCAAATCGATGTGTCCGCATTTTCCCCCGATCGGTTCGACTCGGCTGCGATCGAGCGCTACCTAGGCGACACTATCCCGCAATGCCAGGCAGTGCGTAGGAGGCATTAGTGTGACGGCGGAAGCGATTAATATTACATTAATATTACCTTGAAGGAGTTTAGTCTTGCATCGAACTGAAATTGATCGTCGCACTTTCATAAAATATATCGAATCGTTCGGCATCGGGTCGTTGATTCTCGGCGACGGATTGGAAACTGCAAGCGGATTTGAAGCCAACGACACGATTGAAATCGGCTGCATTGGTACGGGTGGGCGGTGTCGGCACCTGATGCAAGTGGCCAAGGATCTGCCGAACGTGCGATTGGCCGCAGTCTGCGACGTCGACGATTCGTGTTTGAAACTGGCTCGCGAAATTGCCGATCCGCAAGCGTTTGTCACCAAGCGCTACGCCGAAATACTCGACCGCAAGGACATCGACGCGGTGCTGATCGGCAGTCCCGACCATTGGCATGTGCCGATGGCCATCGACGCTTGCGCGGCGGGCAAGGACGTGTACGTCGAAAAGCCGCTGACCCACAGCTTAGCAGAAGGCGCCGCGGTCATTGAGGCTCAACGGAAGGCCAATAACGTGGTGCAAGTGGGCATGCAGCAGCGCAGCATGCCGCAAATGCAGAAAGCCCGCGAGTTGTTCAAAGCCGGCCGCATCGGCGAGGTTCACAAAGTGCATCTCACGTGGAACCGCAACACCGATCGCGTTCGCCGCCAACCGCTCAATGTCGATCCGGCCACGGTCGACTGGAAGGCCTTTCTCGGCAACGCGCCCGATCAGCCCTTCGACGAATACAAGCTTCGCAATTGGCGCTGGTTTTGGGATTTCGGCGGCGGGATTCTGACCGACTTAATGGTTCATTTGATCGACGTGGTACAGTGGTTCTTCGAGACAGATCATCCGCAGCAAGCTACGGCGATGGGCGATAACTATCAAAGCGCCGGCATTTGGCAAACGCCCGATACGGTGCATTGCTTGCTCAATTATCCTGAACAGAAATTTCAGTCGTATTTCGAAGGCACTTTTTTCAATGCGAGAAATCGCGCGATGATCGAATTCATGGGCACGGAGGGCACGCTGTATGTCGATCGTGGGGGCTATGAGATTCATCCCGAACGCAATCGGGGGCAATACGAAGAATGGCGTCCCGGCCAAGAAAAGCGCCGCGGGCTCGATTATTACGCGGAACCCAATGGCGAACTGCTGCACCTTGGCAACTGGTTGGAATGCGTCCGCAGTCGTAAGGAACCCGCTTGTACCGTGGCAGCCGGTGTGGCCGCGGCCAGCGCAGCGCACCTTGGGAACGAAGCCCTGCGCAGCGGCCAAGTGTCGCAGTGGGGTAAGCCCGCCGACGGAAAGTAGCACACAGGAGAGATGATTCACATGCATTTCGCGCGCATTTTCAAATGGCTATCCCTGCTTGTTGCATTCACGGCTGCGGTGGTCCGAGCGCAACAACCAACCGATGCGGTGCTATTTAATGGGCAGGATCTAATCGGTTGGGAAGGCGATACTAAATACTGGAAGGTCGAGGAGGGCCAACTTGTTGGCGTCGCAAAAAATGAAGTTTCCGAAAACACGTTTCTGTGGAGCAAAGTCCCTGTCGAGAATTTCTTCCTCTCGGTATCGGTAAAGCTAACTCCCAATCATCGGAACAGCGGGATCCAATTTCGCAGCAGCAAACTTCCCCCCTCCGAGGCTCTCGGATATCAGGCAGATATTGGACAAGACTTTTGGGGCCGACTGTACCACGAAAGCGGCCGCGGCAAGCTCGTGTGGAATGATGCGGGGGAACAGTCGGTTAAGCCGAACCAGTGGAATCATTACGAGATTCTCGCCGTTGGGCATCATATCTGGCTGGCAGTGAACGGAACACTTTCCGTCACTCTCGACGATCCTCACGGCGAGATACGGGGGCGAATTGCGCTACAAATTCACAGCGGACCGGCTCAAGAAGTTCGATTTAAGGAATTCAAGTTAATCCACAATCCGAAGATCGAGCTTGCAGGATACAATGAGGCACAACTCCTTGCCGCACTGAAGCAAGTGGGCGTTGCCGAGGCGGAAGCCGCGACGCCATCTCTTTCAGATCAGAAAACAGAGTCCGATTCGCAATCAACCAAGTGACAGCTCGTCAACAGTGGTAGATAAGTTATTGAAATAAGGAAAAATAGTAATGATCACGCGATCTGAATTGGAACAACTGCAGGAATTCGACACGGCGTTACTTGCAAATACTATCGCCTACATAGGCGAAACTCCGGCTCACAAGCTGTATCTGAGTGGTGATATCCAGTCCGTAACCCCATCGCTTGGTCCCACGGTGGGGATTGCCTTCACCTGCGAGCTTGATAGTAGCACACCAGGTAATACAATCGAAACGGACTTTTATTGGGAGCAAATGGAGGCGATGGCAAATTGTCATTTGCCTGTAGTATGGATTGTGAAGACGAGAGGTTCGCGTCCTGAGCACGAGTGTGTGATCGGCGATGGCATGGCGAAAACCTTGTATTCAGTCGGTTGCCGCGGGCTGGTCACCGATGGTCGTGTAAGAGATATCGCCGGATTGCTCACGACTCCATTCGCCGCCTATTGCCGCGGCAAGATTGCCCATCACGTGCCGCTTCGATTCCTAGCTACGAACCGTGCGGTCGAGATAGGAGGAGTAACAATTCATCCAGGGGATGTTATTCATGCTAATTCGGAGGGAATAATCCGAATTCCTTCAGGGGCTGTGACAAATCTTCCCGAAAGCGCTGTCCGAATGCGCGCCTTTGAACACAAAGCGCATATGATGCTTCGTCGCACCGACTTGACGCTTGTCGAAAAGCAACGTTCACTTCAAGAATTCATTGCCGAATTTGGTTTTGCCGGCTGCATTAGTGCCAATGCTCGATAAATAACGCCTGGCGAATCAAATACTGCGATAGCCCAGGACTTTCGGACGGCGGCAGCAAGGGCGCTGGGGTAGCCTAAGCCAAGGAGCCACACAGGGCAGCGATCGACCTCCGAAATTATCTTCCCGCGCGCCGACCTTGGAAAATCACGCGGCAACCGGGCAAGCGGTCTCTGTGTTCTTTCGTGCTTTCGTGATCCGATCCACGTCCGGCAGCCCTAATTCCTAATCCCGATGCGCTGTTTCGTCTCGTACTTCAGTCTAGGCTGGATATGCGGCGTTTGCTATCATTCCGCACTTTTCGCGGACCAATTTTGACGAACCTTCTTTCGGTCATGGAGGACCAATCGTGCAAAGGACGTGGCGATCCTTCGTTTGCAGCATCCTTGCGACCGCACTGGGCGGCTGCGTGATGTGGCGCGCGAAGAGCATTGCGCTGCCTGACAAAAACCAAGTACCGCTCGAACAACTGACAATTCATAGCGACTTCGAGTTGCCGCGTGAGCATCGATTGCTGCAGGAAATCGACAGCCAGCGAGTCGATGTCAGTAACCAGTTGAATCTACCGGTTTCAAGCGAAGCCATTCATGTCTATCTGTTCAAAGAGGGTGAACAGTATCACCAATTTATCCGGCAGGTGTATCCGAATTTGCCCGAACGCCGCGCATTTTTTATTGAGACCGATACGCGATTGACGGTGTTTGCGCATTGGGGCGATCGAGTGGCGGAGGATCTACGGCACGAAGTGGCTCATGGCTATTTGCACGCGGTCCTCACCAATTTGCCGCTCTGGCTCGACGAAGGATTGGCCGAGTATTTCGAGGTTCCCCGCGGCGCGCACGGATTAAATCCTTCCCATGTGGCTGAACTCAATCGCTTGGCCCTAGCAGGTCGCTGGCGACCCGATATTCGGCGGCTGGAAACATTTCGCTCTCCAGCTGAAATGTCGCAGGCCGATTATGCCGAGAGTTGGGCCTGGGTACATTGGATGCTGGCAACAACTCCAGAACGAAAGACGTTGTTGCAGGAATTCCTGGCGGACCTTCGTCGAACCGGAACGGCAACGCCGCTGTCGCCGTCCTTGCGACGATTGGAGGACAATCCGGAACGGCAGTTGGCCGAACATGTGCAGAGCTTGGCGCAAACGCGGACGCGGTAAGACAAAGGGAATTGCGCGGTCATATGCACAAAGAATCTCCAAGGAGTAATTCCCGCATCGATTTGCGAGTCGAAGGTACGGACCTAAAGATTCTAGCCCGCATTTCTCACAACCCCGCAGCTTTGCGTGAGATCGAGAGGCGGAACGGGGTGTCGGCGGCAGCGATGGCGTGTTAGGCGTCGCCGGGGTGAAACGTGCGTGTCGGGGGCGGTTGCGGCGGGCGATTTTAGATCGTTGGGAAGTGGGTTATTCGTTGTCGGCGCGCACCTCCAGCGTGGTGTGTTGCCAGAGTGCCTTCGGAAGCAAGACGATTCGGCGCACGCGGCGTTCAGGCAGGCGCGGCGGTGGGGGGCAAGGGGCACCAGGCTTGCAAGTTGTCGAACACCCGGCGGAACAGCGCTTGGTAAGGATCGCTCTCGGCCATCGAGAACCAGACTCGCCGGACGGTCACCCGCACCAAGGCGTCGATCTTCAACAGCTTCAGGCGAATCGTGCTGCACTGGGCGCGGGCCAGCGGCGTACCGCACAAGCCATGCTCCCGCAAGGTCTGTTTTAGCACGTAGGCCACGCTGGACAGCCACAACCGCAACTGGTTGTTCGCCCTGCGTGGCGTCAGTTCCATTCGATTCAGCGTGCTCTTGCCCGCCAACGGCTTGCCCCGGTCGCGGCGGTCGAGGCGATCTTGCCCGGTGGGATCGTTTCGGCCCACCCACACGGCCAACAGCGGGTCTGTCCGCAACTGCTCATGGTCGTTCAAGTCTTCGTAACCCAGGCAGAGTGCGAACATCCGCTGCTTGAGCAATTCCAGCACCGAGAAGTCGATCAAATCGCTCTCCGCAAGTCAAGTTCTAGCAACTGGTTGCGGAGAGAGGTTTAGAACGAGCGGAGGGCACGGGATTCGAACCCGCAACCGGTTGCCCGGCATCTGATTTCGAGTCAGGCGGACAAATCGCGAATCAGGCGTATGCAGAAAAGTTAAAACCCCTCCCCGGATTTTCTCTTGAAAATTTGGTAAACCTGCTTCTTGTCGATCATCAACCACCTCCCCAAGGATCCAGCGGACTATGTGAGCGGATACAACTCAGCTCCCCTGCCGGCACTCCACCTGCTTTTCCGGCAACGCGAGCGCCAAGAACCGGCAGCCCACGGGCTGGCTCGACCGGGGCAGGTGACGGGCTAGCGCGCGTGGGCCGCCGGAACGGCCGAATCAAATCTAGCACAGCCCAGCGCAGTAAAAAGCCCGCCTCCTGTTTAAAGCCACGGTCGGCAAACGCGCGGCCAAGAATCTGCCTGAGGCGGGCCAAATTTTGAGAGCAACGCTACGGTAGCTTTGTCGGCCGGTTGGGCGAGAAACTTGACCCGCTGGGCAGCTCCACGGAAAAAGCAGCCCACGTGCCACGACTGTTCCGGGAGGAGAACGGCCGCCGGCACGCAGGCCGCGGGCCCGCGGATCGAGCAGACCAAAATTCAACCCCCGAAGGCGCCGTTGGTGTCGCGGACCCTTCCGAATCGCGATTAAATCTCATTCGAGAGCCTTTCCCAAGGCACAACGATGCCCAAGGGTGGAAATAGCCTGTGAAGATCCTTTTTCGGAATGGCTGCCGCGGCGGAGGAAGTTGGGCAACGCCCGAGCGAGCTGGCTTTGTAATCGTTCCTATGGGTTGTCCCGAGTTGCAAGCTGCTAACGGGGACGGCGAGGTGGATGGGACGATTTCGTCGTCTGGCAGATTTACTTTTCCACCACCCCAGGCCCAGGTGCAAGGCCAATGCCAGAACCAAACGCCGGCAGGGCGAGTTGCCGCGGCAAGAAGCCGCTACGAATCCAGCCGCCACGATCCATCCAAGATCGGCTTTTATAGGATCACCAGCGTCACGGCTGGCCTGCAGCGGCTCTGCGATTCTCATTTGCGGCTATCGAAATCGCACAGCCTCTCGGCCGGCACTGTGGTCCGGGCGACTCGCTGCAAAGTCGAAGCCCAGGCACAGCAAACGGCCGGCGGCGTTCCCTCGCAGGCCCATTCCCCTGATTGCGATTGTCTCGTGGTGTCAAGCATCGCCGGCCTTGGCGTGATTATGCGGGCCGGAACTTCGACTGGCAAGCAGTGAGTCGCAATCAAACCAAAAGGGATTCTCCCGAAAGCTTGGGTAAACTGAGCACCTACGGTAGTAGCACCTCGGTGCTCGTTTACAGCACATGGCGTTTGACCAAAGTGTACGTAAAAACCCACTGAGAAAGCACGCTTGTTCCCAGTTGTCTGGACGGTTGAATGCAGCACCGCGAGTTGGTTACGGCCGCCTCATTCCTCCGCTTGGCGGAGGATCCAGATACGTCCGATAGTGCTTTCCATCGTGTGGCATTATTTTGATTCGATTCGGCCCCACGACTTGATCTTATGGGCCCTACTAGCACCTATCCACTCCTCCTCCGTTGGCACAAAGATTGGCACAGATGAATTGTAAGACTTTGAAAAATGCTGTAGAATTTGGAAACTTTAGAAGGGTTGATTCAGAGTGCATAATGCTGAAATCCCCGGCAAATACCGAACAGATTTCGCCTGTGACTGAGCGGCCTCCGAAGCCGAAGGTTACAGGTTCGAATCCTGTCGGGGATACTGCCCAACCGTTCGCAAACCCAGAGCTACACCCCAGTGAACTCTGCGGTCATAAATCGCGGCCGCCGGAATCGGCAACCTATCCGCAGTCTGCGAAAGACTTTGTGACAAAGGCCGCCTTTGATCGGCGCTCTCACCATGCTCACCGAGAGCGCCGCGAAGGGAGGGTTGCGTCCGCCCGTCCGAAAAACAACCCGTGAACTGTCGCGAGCCCGACCAGTTCCCTAGGCCGTCGAGCGCCCAGTCGGCCTGCTTGGTTGGGGAGCCGATGGAGCCGCCGCCGATCGTGCCTTCCTGATAGGAGACCAGCCGATCGAGGCCGTCGTAACTGTAAAGCTGGTCGAGACTGCCGCTGGGTAGGTCGCGGCTGGTGCGGTTGCCGGCCAGTTTCATGGCGTGATTTTCAAAAAAATATTTTGCGTGGAAATGAAGGAATCGGAACAGTGCGGTTTTCCCGAGCGCCGTGAAGGTTTTCGCGGCATTCATTTCCGGTTCATTTCCGGGGGG
>JADZDJ010000042.1 GCA_020851115.1 Pirellulales bacterium | reverse complement strand
GAATGGTACTGGCGGCGGATCCACAGCCTGGGTCCGATAGCGCAAAGGGTACCGCCGTTCAGCAAGAAAGCGTGAAAATTGAGCCCTACGCGGGCGAACCTGTGTACTTGGAAGAAGCCGAGCAGATCGCGAAGCCGACGATCGTCACGCGGGAAACGCTCAAAGAGAAGTTTGAAGACGACAAGTCGCTGCGCGTCGAACGCGAAATCGCCCGCTATTCCGACAATACGTTTGCTGCCGACGGCAAATATCTTGAGTATCACCCTAACGGCAAGCCGTTCATCGAAGGTCAGTTCAAATCTGGCCGGCACGAGGGAGTGTGGACGTACTACTTTGAGAATGGCCAGGTGAACCGCAAGGCAATCTACAAGAACGGCAAGCTGGATGGATCGTGGGACATTTACCGGGCCGATGGCACGCTGGCCGCGAAGCGCGGTTTCAAGGATGGCTTGCGCGACGGCGAGTGGATCACGTACGACACGACCGGCAAGCAGACGTTGGCCGACGAACACTATGTAGGCGGCAAGGAAAACGGCGAGTGGAAATCGTGGTTTCCGAACGGCAAGCAGAAGCTGCAAGCCAGTTTCAAACTCGGACAGCGCGATGGCATCGGGATCGAATGGAACGACAAAGGCGAAAAGCTGATCGAGACTAACTACACAAACGGCAAACTCAACGGCACGGCCACTCGTTATTTGCCAGATGGCAAGACCGTCGTCCAAACCTATCAGGACGGCCGATTCGTTTCCGAAACGCGGCAATAAGCGGGCACACATCGACTGCGCAAGAATGAGCAGGCGGCAATGTGCTGGTCGCTCGATTCTGCATTGGCTGCGCAAAATTGTTCAACCCTCGACGTCGGCACAATTTTGCATCGCAGAATCTGCGGCCAGCAACTCGTAACGTGTTGTGTTGCTTAACCTAGCGGTATTGCCTGTGTGGGAGGGGTCCCACATTCGGCGTGCGAAACTCGTGAGTTTTGCGCGGTCGGCAACGTGTGAACGGCGGCAGCGGCAGCACGAACGTGAACTCGCGGCGTGCAAAACGCGCGGAGTTTATGTTCGTTGTTGAAGCGTAAGCCATTAGCCATTAGCCATCAGTTCTCGGCTCTCAGCCATGCATTGTGCAAGTGGCCGACACCTTATGCCTTACACCGTTTTTCAGCGGCCAATATGCAGCGTGGGGCGAGTGTAGCATGTTTTGGGAACAGATTTCCACAAGTATTGTTGGCCGCGCGGGGGTCGTGCTGGATGGCTGTAAATTGGGGTCGAGTGCAAGGCCTAGTCGGCAGAAGCACGGGCGAAGCCCGTGGCACCCAGGACAGGTAGCCACCGTCGCCAGACGGTGGACGCACCACGAGGAAGATATCCACGCTCTGGCGAGCGTGGCTACAAGGGCACGCAGCGTTGACTGAGGTCGCGTCCGGCAGGCGGGACGTGAGGAACACTTAGAGAACAATTACCGAGGCACCCTCACCCCGGCCCTCCCCAGAGGGAGAATTCTAAAACAAGTTTTTGGTGAATCCCTGTAAATATCGCCGCGAAATTAGCGGTCGTTTTGGCCCTATTGTGCGTGGTAGAATTGTGGTATGAGCACCGCCACGATTGCACCTAGCCCGTTCTTGCCCGAGCATTTTATCAACCGCGAGTTGAGTTGGTTGGAGTTCAATGCGCGCGTGTTGGAGGAAGCCGAGGACGCGCAGAATCCGCTGTTGGAGCGGGCCAAGTTTTTGGCCATTTTCGCTTCGAATCTCGACGAGTTCTTCATGGTGCTGGTCGCGGGGCTGCGCGAACAAGCGTTCAGCGAAATGCCGCCGCAGGACCAGCCGGCCGACGCGCTCAAGCCACTGGCGCAGTTGCAGCGCGTGGCGAAGCGTGTTGAGCAGCTCGTGGCCCAGCAGTACGGGTGCTGGAACGAGGCGATCGTGCCGGCGCTTGCCGAGGCAGGCGTGCGCATCCATGCCATGAAGGACCTGGACGCAGTCGCGTTGAAGTCGCTCGACAAGTACTTCCGCCAGATTGTGTTTCCGGTGCTCACGCCGATGGCGATTGACCCGGCGCACCCGAGCCCGCGGTTTCATAATCGGGGGCTGTATCTGGCATCGATGCTGGAACGGGTCAGCGGCATTGGGCCGCAGAAATTGTTCGCCGTGGTGCAGGTGCCGCAGGTGTTGCCGCGATTCGTGCCGGTGATGCCCGAGGACAAGCAGAACTTCGTGCTGTTAGAGGACCTCATCGCCAGCCGCCTGCCCGATTTGTTCGGCGGCTACAAGATTTTGAACCACGGCACATTCCGCATCACGCGCGACATGGACGTGAACCTGCTCGAGCAGGAAGCCGACGACCTATTGCGGTCGATCGAGACGCGGTTGAGGGCGCGGCAGCGTACCGAAGCGGTGCGGCTGGAGGTTTCGGCCGGCATGAATTCGGCGGTTCAGAAGATGTTGGTGGCGGAAGAGGAGTTGCACTACGCGCCGAAAGCAAGCGACGAATCGTACACCGAAGTGTACGAGTTGAAAGGCCCGCTCGATATGCCGTGCTTGCACGAGCTGGTGCAGCAGGTCGACCGCAAGGACCTGCGTGATCCGCCGCTGGTGCCGCGGCCGCCGGTGAACTTGAGGAATTACGACAACCTCTTCGCCGAAATTGCCGACCACGATATTCTGCTGCACCATCCGTATGAGTCGTTCATGCCGGTGCTCAATTTCGTTGAGTTGGCGGCGCGAGACCCGCAGGTGCTGGCCATCAAGCAAACGCTCTACCGCACGAGCGGCGGCGATAGCCCCGTGATTCGGG
>JADZDJ010000041.1 GCA_020851115.1 Pirellulales bacterium | reverse complement strand
TCCATCAGCATCGCCAGGTAGCTGAACCTGCGTCCCTGGATCGGAACGTACGTGATGTCTCCCACCCACAACTGGTTGATTCCGGTCGTCTCGGCCGCCTCCAGCAGCAGGTTCGGACTGTAGCCTACTGCGTCCGACCATGCCAGCAGACGCGCGAGCACGTAGTACCCGATTGATACAATCAGCCCCCAAGTGAAGGCGAACCGCCAGCTCTTGATTTCATTGCCGCCGGTTTCCTGAAGTGCCGTAATGCACTGCGAACTTCCGCTAAAGATTTTCCTGCGTTCGCAGCGTCAATTCGACCAGTCCTTTCATGACGGCTTCGGGAGGCTCGTGCGGGAAGGGCTAAGACGCCGGTAGCCGCAACGGACGGATTTTCGAATATTTCACTTATTGCTTTTATTTCGTTTGCCGACTATACTTAAACAGTCCCCAAATCGAAGCCCAGCAGTAAAGAATATCCCCATGTCCGCCACACTTTCTGAATTTAGTGAAACAGTCACGCCCACGGAGGCCGATAGTCGGTTGGCAGTCGAATCGAGCCGGCGGCTGTCGCAGTTGCTGGGCCGGCGACGGTCGAGCTTGAAGGTGCGCATCGAGCAAGACGAGGAAGCGATTGCAATTCCCATGTCGGCCTTTCGGCTGCTGGCCGACATCTTGACCGAAATGGGCAAAGGAAACGCGGTCACGCTGATGCCGATCCATGCCGAACTGACGACGCAGCAAGCCGCCGACATCCTCAATGTCTCGCGGCCATTCTTGATCGAGCAATTGGAGAAGGGAACGATTCCATTTCGTAAGGTCGGTACTCACCGTCGAGTGCTGTTCCGCGATTTGATGAACTACAAACAGGCAATCGACCAGAACCGTTTGAAGGCGTTGGAGGAGCTGTCGGCCCTCGATCAACAGCACGGGCTGGGGTACTGACGTGGGGCATTTCACCGTCGTTTTCGATGCCTGCGTTTTGTATCCTGCCCCGCTGCGCAGCTTCCTGATGTATCTGGCACTGACCGACTTGTTCCGCGCCAAATGGACCGATGCGATTCACGAAGAATGGATGCGCAATGTCCGCAAGGATTACCCCGACATCACCCAGGCCCAGGTCGAGAACATCCGCGACTTGATGAACGCGCATGTGCGAGATTGCTTGGTGACGGACTACGAGGCACTGATTCCCGCGCTCCAGCTTCCCGACGCCGACGACCGGCATGTTTTTGCTGCGGCGATCCGCGCTGGGGCCGATGTCATCGTAACGGCCAATCTCGCGGATTTTCCCTCGGCGGAGTTGAGCAAGTATGGAATCGAGGCCCAACACCCCGACGAATTCATCATGCACCTATTGGACCTGGCTCCTCAAATAGTATGCGCTGCCGCCAAGCGTCAGCGAGAAAGTCTGAAAAACCCGCCGCTGACTGTAGACGAATACCTAGCGGCACTGGCGCGCCAAGGCTTGCCCCAGACGGTGACGACCCTGCGGCAATTCGCCGAACTTATTTAAGGGCACTTCGTGAACCGTTGCTTGGATCTCTGTCCTGCTTCAGCTTCGCTGGATGCGCGGCGGTGGACGCCGTCAATCGCTGCTGCTTGTTCCGACAGACATGCCGTAGCCTGACCAGACGTTCGACGAGTGGGTTAGTCGGGTACGGTGCAGCTACTCTGCCTTAGCTCGACGAGGCTTTCGATCAAGCTTTTCGTCAACCCGTATAAAAGCAAAGGAGCGAAACGCCGCAGGTACCTGCCCAGTTCGAACCTTCCCTCCTTGATTTGACGCTGCCGATACGATCCGAAAAATGAGAAATGCCAATACCCAGAATTATGGTTGATGTTTTTGCGTGCCGAACCGGGTGTGTTATCATCAAAGGTCAGCGTTTGAACGTCCGCTGATTCCTTGTCGTTGCCCAGTTCCATGTCGCTGTGGGAATATCCAATTCGCGAGATTAGTTCTCGACTGGACTGTCGCCAGTGGGAGTTTCTGACAGTTCCAATGCGGGAGGTCTATTTGGCAGTCCTCGTGACGTTGTATCGGGCACGGCAACAAGAAACGTTGCACGAGTTGCCGTTTGACGTGCTCTACGATCGATTGACGTTTGTCATCGATGAGTTGAAGCCTCCAGAGCGGTTTGACGCTACCGCGTTGCGCGCCACGTTGAATCGGCTGGAAGCATGGGGCAACGTAGCGATGCGGCTTGAACCGCGGCGCGTGCGAACGATTACGGATCGCGGCCTGAAGTTGCTTCTGGTACGACTTTCGGAGTCGACCAACACGATCTTGGAACATCTGGAGTCCCAGCTGGAAGAGATCGAGCACCAGTTGGCTACGTCTGCGCGCTTCAGCCTACTGGAGGTCGATGACGCTTTGCAGATGGTTATTTCAGTGCTGGAAAACAAAGACATCTCGGCAGACGAAGATTATTGTCGCGCTGGACGAGAATTGTTTCGAGCTCGCCGGGCAGTGGAGGACGCCGGCGATGAACTACTCCGCCTCGATCTGTGGCTGAGTGAAACAGCGGTGCAGACGCCTGATCGTCAACGGCTTGTGGAGTTGCTCACACACCTGGAAACATACTTTGACCGCTACTTACAGCAAGTCGACGCGCGGCGCGAGCGCTGTTACGAGAAGCTTGGCACGTTAGTAACGAATCAAGCTAACGGATTTCTCGTGGCGGTCGAAAATGCACTCCAGCGCGAGTTTGCAGAGGATCCCACACGGGCAGGGAGACGAGCACCGGAAATCCGTCCGCTGTTGCAAATCATTCAGGATTTCCTCAAGCCGGAGGGAATCCTCGACTATCGCCGCATGGTCGTTCACCAGCGTTTGGCAGATGTCGCCGGCCATCTCAGGCGCTATCTTGCGGAGCTGGTCCGGCGATCCCAGTTGGTCGCTTCGTTGCGAACACTCTCTGGCAAACTGCTACAGGCACCAGAAGAACGCATCCAGCGGGAGGTCGACGCATTTTTTCTTCGGTTGTGGCAGCCGGCCCAGGCGGTTCTGGATGAGAACTCCGGGGTTCCCACCGACCGGGCTTTGCTCCCCCGTCCTTACATTTACCGCCCAACAGGAAAACGTCGATTCGCCGGCGCCTCGATCCAGCCCTCGTCGAACGGTCATCCGAAGTCCAGCCGTCCGACGCTGATCAAGCAGATGGACGAGCTTAACGCCTTCGTCATGAAGGTCGTGCTTCACGGCCAAAGGGAAGCCTTTATTGAAGAGGCGGTACTCGAAAACTTCGGGCACGTGCGGTTGCTGCTGTCGGCGATTCGGATGGCCTGGAAGAAGAAAACACAATTGCAGCAACGCTATTTGCGGTACCAAGTCGCTCGGCCAACAGTCGACAAGCAGGTTATGCTTCGCTTGCCTGATGGCAGCGTGAGGTGGTGCCGATTCCACGGACGGGTCAGTCTCTTAAATGGGACTGGTGTGGATGGCTTCGAATTGGGCTGGGGTCAGATAGTCCAGCGCTGAGTGCTTTCTTTCGAGGTTGTAGTAGGCGATG
>JADZDJ010000040.1 GCA_020851115.1 Pirellulales bacterium | reverse complement strand
TAGCGCCGGGCCGTTGCGACTTAACTTCCGAATCGAGGTTCATAACAAATCTCCGGTCGACCGCGTGCCCGCGATCCACCAGGAGGCAGCAAACGTGAGGCCCGCAAACACGAGCGTTACGAGCCAGCACGTCGAAATCGAGGGCAGATGATCGGCGATCGCATCCACATTTTGGAGGTAATGCCGCAAACCGGCCACCCCGTAGGTGAGTGGATTGAGGTGAATGACCCACCCCAGCCAGCCTGTTACGTCCATTGGGAAGAACGCACCGGAAAGCAACCACATGGGCAACAAGAATACACTCATGATGGCATGGAAACCTTGGGTGGAATCCATGCGCCATGCGATCAGGAAACCGAGCGCCGTGAGTGCGATTGAGATTACAGACATTAGCGCGATCGCGGCAACGACGCCGCTGAACGATGTTTGGAGAATCGTCTCCCAACCAAGCGCGCCGGTGAGCCAACCGAGAAACAAGAAGATGAGGCCTTGCAGCATGGCGATTAGGGCGCCGCCAAGAATTTTGCCCAGGACCATCGACCAACGGGGTACCGGTGCGACGAGCACGCCCTGCAGAAATCCTTCACGACGGTCTTCGATGATGGAAATCGTCGCGAAAATCGCGGTGAACAATAGAATCATGACCAACGTGCCCGGGAAGAAGTGCGCGTAATCGAGATTGCTGCCTTCGCCAACTTGGGCGCCACGCAATCCGGCGCCAAACAACAGCCAAAAGATAATCGGCTGACCGAGCGCGCCGAACACGCGGTTCGATTGCCGGAAGAATCGTACCAGTTCGCGTTCGCACAACGTGAATACCACGGGTAGCGAGGGCACGGACGCAGGAGTTGACTGAAAGTTCGTTGCCATAACAATTTTCTTAAACCGCTAATGATCACTAATCTAGATAACAACAAAGCTATTGGACACTTGCTGCCACAAAACTCTCGATTTCATCGCCATCGATTGAACGAGATCGCATATCACTGATTAGCGACTATTAGCGTACATTAGCGGTTTGAAATTCAATGTTTCTTCTTCGGTTGTTCTTCTTCCCCGACGTCTTCATCCCAGAAGCGGTGGCCCGTGAAGTGGATGAAAACATCTTCGAGCGTCGGCTTGCCGAGCGTGATGGCTTCGGTGCGGTCGGGAAATGCTTCCACAAGCCGCGGGATCCACTGATGGCCGTTGGGTTGCTCCAGCCGCACCGAGCCATCGACCACCATCGCCGGGACGTTGAACCGCTGCTGAATATGTGCTGCCAATGTCGCTGCGTCTTTAGTGCGAATTGTAATCGCGTCGCCGCCGACCGCCGCCTGCAATTCGTGTGGAGTGCCAAGTGCGGCCAGTTGACCCTTATGCATGATCGCAATTCGGTCGGTCCGCTCGGCCTCTTCCAACAGGTGCGTGGTGACAACCACGGTGACGCCATCGTTGTCGCGAACCTGTTCGAGATACTGCCACAGATCGCTACGGGCGCCGGGATCGAGACCGGTCGACGGTTCGTCCAAGAGCAGCAGCCGCGGTTGATGGAGCATGCCCGTGGCGAGTTCGACACGTCGCCGTAAACCGCCGGACAGCTTTTCGACAAGATCGCGTCGGCGATCGGCCAATCCCAGGCGGGTGAGCATTTCGTCGGCGCGCGCGTGCAGTGCACGGCCGCCCAGGCCGTACAGTCGGCCCTGGTGAATCAAGTTTTCGAGCACGGTCAACTTCTTATCGATACTTGGCGCTTGAAAAACGACACCCAGTTGGGAACGTATCGGCGCCGCCTCTCGCCGCAAATCGTAGCCGAGGATCTGAACATTGCCTTGTTGAATGGGGATCAGTGTTGAGAGCACGCGGAACAGGGTGGTCTTACCGCTGCCGTTCGGACCCAAGATCGCGAAGATTTCGCGTTCGGCAATGCTGAGCGACAGATCGCGAATTGCTTCGTGCTCGCCGTATCGGTGGGCAAGATGGGAAACTACAACGGCGGACGAACCAGACATAATTCGCGCAACTTCTAATGTGCGCCCTCGCGCGAAAGATCCTTTTCCGCCGCTTTCACTTCGGACGCTTCAATCTTTTGCGGATTGGCCGCATAAACCCAACGTTCCTCGGAATACCGCGCATATCCATTGTTAATGCGCCAGCCGACGTCCGGTACGAGCATCAGCATCAAGAATACTGACATAAACGTGGCCGGAATCGTGAGCACCCATTTCCAATTGGCCTCCCACAACAGGTGCATAAAGAACATGATAACCAACAGAGCCTTGGTGCAGGAGATGGCCATCATTAGCGCCCGACTGGCCTGAAAGGGCACATGTTCGCGCCAAAAAGGGAAATAGGTCAGGAATGACCCCATCGTCAGTATGCACAAAGCAACAAACACGGCAATGTACTTGCCGTTTCCGCCATGAGGGGCGTGGTCGTGATTGTCGTGGCCGACTTCGATATGTTGGTCGTGATGAGACATAGTGTTGATTCTTGTGACGCGTTAGCCGCAAATTCCGCGGACGAATAAAACGCGGTTGGCAAGGACTAGAACAGGTACAACAAAGGAAATAGGAAGATCCACACCAGATCGACAAAGTGCCAGTAGAGGCCGATGTTCTCGACAACGTTGGCCCGGCTGCGGTCTAGCGTTTTGAAGAGCAGAATCGCAAACACGATGAGCCCGACGAGCACGTGCAGAGCGTGAAAACCGGTCAGCAGGAAGTACGTACTGGCCCACAAGGGCCCCCCCGGAATCACGATCGGCAATCGTAGCCAGAGATACTTTTCGTTCAGCCCTTCGTGATCGGCACTCTGATTGTTCGCTGGTTGATCGCTCGCAGTTTGCTCGAATGCAGCGTACTTTACAACGGCCCCCGGAGGTACCGCCCCGGCTTTGGCTGCGTGCTGAACCGAACCGTGATCGTGAGGCGGATAGATTTCGTACGCCAATTCCAGGAGCTTGAGGATTCCTTTCGACGAATCCGGCTCATTGCGGATCGCTGCCTCCGCGTCATCGACTTTGCGCATGACCTGGTCGATTACATCGATGCGAGCCTGATCGTCGGGGGTAATCGCGGCGCCGGTATTCGTGATCTCGGTCTTCAAATCATTGAGCCGTTTGCGTACGGCAGCGGAATAGTGGATGTCGGCTTTGTCATGAACCAACCCGTGCGGCCGTACGGGGAAGATGCCATGCGAGAACTTTGCGTTGTATTCAAACAACTTAACGCCGAGAAACACGCAACCGAGCAAGAACGTCAACAGGAGCCAGCCCTTGGCTTTTGCGGCGTCATTGAGTTTTGCTGCCTCGAGCGCCAACACCACGGTCACACTAGAACAAATCAGAACGAACGTATTAAATGCGCCGATTGGCTCACTCAAATGAACGTCGTGCGGCGAGGGCCATGCGACGGCTCCGAAGCGCAGCACGATATACGTGCCGATCAGCCCCGCGAAGAACATGATTTCTGTCGAAAGAAACAACCAGACACAAGTCTTCCCATTCGGGATAGGCAATGCAGGTTGGTAAGAGAACTTAGGTGCGTGGGAATCGATCATAGGAATTTGTTAGTTGTCAGTCGTCCGTTGTCAGTTGTCCGTTGTGATTGGCGTGGGGGACGGTTCCCAACGGACAACGGACGGCGGACCTCGGACTTAATCTCTATACAGCTACCATCAACAACAGGCCCATCCAGCAGATCAAATACACTAAACTGGTACGCAATAAACGACGAGCCGACCGGTCGTCGCAGCGAGCCAGGAACAATAGCGCGGCAGCAATTTGCACCGCGCCGAGCAAGAGTGTCCAGCAACAGTAAATACCAGGGCTTCCCGCCCGCGGCGACATTGCCGGAACCAAGCTCACTGGCACAAGCGCTAATGCCCCGATCACAGCCTGGGCACCGGCGCGAATGCCCGTGGGATCAACGACGGTCAGCATTTGCTGGCCGGCCCGAGCATACTCGGCACGATAGAGCCAGGCGATTGCCATAAAGTGAGGGAATTGCCACAGAAACATGACCGCCACGACGGCCCAGGCTCGCGTATCTAGCGGAACCCCGGTTGCAGTCCAGCCGATGAGAATCGGCAGAGCCCCGCCAACGGCGCCAACGGCGGTGTTCAAGGGGGAGCGAGTTTTCAGCGGCGTATATACCAGCACGTAGAGCAACCAAGTAGCCAAGGCCACGGCGGCTGTCAGCATGCCAACCGCCAGCACCAATTCCATAATGCCGACGAGCAGCGTTACCAAGCCGAACCAGACGACTTCCCGACCGGCTAGGCGCCCGGCCGGTAACGGCCGATTGGCTGTGCGTCGCATCAAGGCATCGGCCGAGCGCTCCCACCATTGATTGCAGGCCCCCGCGCTCGCGGCCACCAATGCCGCCCCGAACACGGTATGCAGCAGCACCGCCGGGGGAATTCCCCAGGGCGATGCCAGATGAGCTGCTACGACGATCGTTACCAGCTCCAACAGGACGATCCGCGGTTTGGTGAGTTCGACGTAGTCGCCGATTCGTGCCATGAAACCAACACGGCTATGACCACGCGAGAGCGACAGACCGTTCGCCAATGTGATGCGACTCATATGGCGGCCTCCAACTCTCGACGCGGAACAGCCTGCGAAACAGGCGCGTCGGCCAGTAGCCGTTGAGCATACAGTGCCAGGGCGGTGGCAGTGGCCAAAATCAATGAGCCGATTGCCACATGTGCCGTGATTACGTGCGTTTGTGCCCACCCGCCGTCTTGTGCGGCAACTGTTTGCGGCGAAATCCAAGTCGTTGCCCAGGCGGGAACCGCGAATTTCACAACCCATGTACTTGCGCCAAGAATGCTCTGGATCAGCAGCAAACCGACCAGCGCAATCGACAACCGATTCACGGGCCAAACACGACGAGCGCGAATCTGCACCAGAAAAACCAGCGCCAAGATATGCAACGCCAGTACGCCGGCGAGAACGAGATGTGATTTCACCGCAAGCATGAACGTCATGGGCTGGGCGTCTACCGGCGCGTGCCGCAGGACAGCCCCCAACACGATTTGCAGGTAGGCCAGCACGGCGGTCGCCACCGCCAACCAGCGAATGTTGGCGGCTGCGAGGACGGAAATGTAATTCGGTTTCGTCCATCGGCCGGACGTAAACACAACAATGGCCGCGGTGAGCGCGAAGAACAGCGGCCCCGTGCAGCCGTGTAGCATGGCGAGCGTTCGCTCGTCGAGCAGAACCCGCATACCGCCAAGCACACCTTGGAAAATTACGAGCGCCAATGCCGCGAAACCCAAGCCTTTGAGCCAGCGACGGTGCTCGGTTCGCAACAACGATACCAGCAGGCCAATCGTCAGCATACCAACAGACGAAGCGAGCAGTCGATGCCCGTGCTCAATGAATAAGTCCCAGGGCCCACTTAACCAAGTCTGCCAGGGATAGAGGAACAAGTTGTAGCCATAGGTATTTGGCCAATCGGGAACCGCCATTCCCGCGTCGGTCGTGGTGACTAAGCCGCCAACCCACAGCAAGGGAAACGTAGCGCACGCCAACAGCACCGCCCAGCGGTGTGGCCAACGTGATTCACCTTGTTCTCGGTCAACCTTCATGCAAACTTCTTGCGTCAGGTGGCATCGTGATTTCGATATGTGGCGCGATGATCAGTGTGCCGCGGGCGCCGCAGGCCGGTCGGTCGGCGGCGGCATGGTTTGGGGATAGTAATCGATGTCAACTTCCGGCGAGCCGTACTCGTAAGGCCCACGGTAAATGACAGGCTGAAAGTCGAAGTTGCCGTGGCCCGGCGGGCTGGGCGCCATCCACTCCAACGAGTTCGCATGCCACGGATTGCGCCCGGCTTTCGGGCCGAAGAAGATGCTGTAAAAGAAATTGAACGCGAAAATTATTTGCGTGGCAACCATCAGAATCGCGCACCAGGTCATGAATTGATTCAGCGGCAACAAGTGCCGGAACGTTTCGTAATGGTAGGGGTCGGCCAACCGCCGCGGGAAACCAACCCAGCCCAGGATGTGCATGGGATAGAACGTGCCGTTCAAGAAAATGAACGTCAGGAAAAAGTGAACCTTGCCCCAGCGATCGTTCATCATCCGGCCGAACATTTTTGGGAACCAAAAATAGATTGCACCAAAGACGGCCATCGCCGTGCCGGCAAACAAGACGTAATGGAAATGCGCCACGATGAAGTAGGTGTCGTGGATGAAGATGTCGACCGGCGTCGCCGCCATGAAGATGCCCGAGAGACCGCCGATGATGAACATCTCAACAAACTACAGGGAGAAGAGCATTGGCGTCGTGAACTGAATCTTCGCTCCCCAAATCGTGCCGAGCCAATTGAACGTTTTGATGGCGCTCGGGAGAGCGATGAACATGGTGGCGACCATGAACGTCATGCCGAGCACCGGATTCATCCCCGAGACGAACATGTGATGGCCCCACACGATAAAGCCCAGGCCCGCGATGCCGGCGATCGAGTACACCATCGGCTTGTAGCCGAACAGCGGCTTGCGGGCAAAGCAAGCGAGAATGTCGGAGACCATGCCCATCGCTGGCAGAATCATGATGTACACGGCCGGATGACTATAGAACCAGAACAAGTGTTGCCACAACAGCGGCTGACCGCCGCCGGAAGCTCGTACTGCGTTGTTGGCGCTCCAGCCTTCGGGAATGAAGAAGCCGGTGCCCAACTTAAGATCCATCAGTTGCATGAAGCCGGCCGCGGTGAGCACGGGCAGTGCAAAGGCCTGCAAAATGGCGGTGATGAACATGCCCCAGATCGTCATCGGCAAACGGAACATGGTCATGCCGGGGGCACGCATCTGGATAATCGTGGTGAGGTAATTGACCGACCCCATCATCGACGACACGCCGACGAAGGTGAGGCCCACGAGCCAAAGCATTTGCGCTTCGGAAGTCAGCGCGAGCGGCGGATAGGAGGTCCATCCCGAGGACGGCCCCGTGCCCACGAAAAAGCTCGCACCGAAGGCAACGAACGCCGGCCACATGAACCAGTAGCTCAGCATGTTGAGGGTTGGGAACGCCATGTCGTCGGCGCCAATCATGAGCGGAATCAGAAAGTTGCCGAAGGCGCCAGCCAGAATTGGAATAATGACCAAAAAGATCATCACCGAAGCATGCATCGTGAACAACATCGTGTACGTTTCGGGAGCGATCTGACCGCCTTCAGCGGAGAACAGCAGCTTCCCTAAAATCGGCATTGAAGACCAAGGATACGCGAGCTGCCAGCGAATGGCGAGGGCGAGCAAGCCGCCGAGCAGGAACCAGATCAAGGTGCTGAACAAGAACTGAATGCCGATGATCTTGTGATCGCGGGAAAACACGTACGTGGAGAGGAAACTGCCCATGTGGGCGTGCTCACCATGCGAAGGAACGTGTGTGTCGGCGGTGATGGTGCTCATGACTAGTACCGATCCAGGGTCGAAATGCGTTTC
>JADZDJ010000039.1 GCA_020851115.1 Pirellulales bacterium | reverse complement strand
GACGATCCCGAATGCTGGTATGTTTCCGCAAGCTCCAGCGCCCGCGTGGCGCACCAAAGCGACACCAGCGCCCAGGCCCACATCTATCGCTGGCGAAGCGGCGGACCGTGGGAGACGCTGGGTGGTGGCCTGCCAGAGCCGTTGGACAGCTTCCCCTACGCGCTGGCGATGAATTCCAAGTTGCTATTCGCAGGTCTGCGTGACGGACGGATTTACCAAAGCGAAGATCGAGGGGAGCATTGGTCGCAGTTGCCAATCCGCGGCGACGTGCCATCTCGCGTGGTGGCGCTGAGCCTCCAAGCGAGGGTGAACTCCACCAATTGTCAATTCGTTTCCAACCAATTCATTAGATAATTCGCGAGGCTTTCGCCGACTTGCTCTTCATCTCCGGCAACGTCGTGGGCACCGGCGGCGGTGTAATCGTTCGTGTGGGCTTCATAGCGGGAACGCACGATGACGTGCGCGAGTGGGGCGTCTTTACGGACGTGCTCAAGGATCGTGATCGCGGATTTGTGATGTGGCACGGTAATGACAACCGCTTTGCATTCGCGCAAGCGAGCATGCTCAAGCACTTCGCTTTGTGTGGCATCGCCGACTTGGCCATCGAACCCGAGCTGTTCTGCCTTTCGCACACCCATGCGATTCAAGTCGATCACCACAACGCGGATATCCCTGTCAACAAGTGGTCGGGCGGCAATTTGCCCGGCTGGGCCGAAGCCGATAATGGCAATATCGGGTGCCTCCGGTCGAACTGCCGTGTCGGAAACGGGGGCCGTCTGTGATCGCACCAGACCGGCAACCCAGTTTCCGAATCGTGGCGCAACCGGCACAAGGAAAGCGCTTAGAAAGAAGGATACGATGGCTGCCGAGACGACGAGCGCATAGGTGCCGTCGCTGACGACTCCGCTCGTTCGACCTATGCTTCCCAACACAAATGCAAACTCACCGATTTGAGCCAAGCACAGTCCGGTCGCAGCGGCGACCCGGCTGGTCTGGCCCAACATCGCGAAGATCCCCCAAATGACCAACAGCTTGCCAATCGTCAACGCAACGACGAGCGCACCGACAACGTGGACGTTCTTCACGATCCAAATCGGATCGGCCACCATCCCCGCAGCCCCGAAAAACAACGTCAATAGAATGACCTGCAGAGGGGACACGTCGGCTCGAATCTGCGTTGCAAATGGTGAACTTCCGAGCAACATACCTGCGATGAAAGCACCCAAGGCTGGCGAAATCCCAGCCCCGTGCGATGCCCACGCCGCACCCAGCCCCGTCACGATGGCAAAGATCACGGTCAATTCCCGATTGCGGTGCAGCGTGAGTGTCCCCAAGGCCAATACGGCAACTCTCGTCATCAGATACAAACCGACAATCAATCCGGTTGCCATTATCAGCAACTTGCCAACGTCCCAAACAATTTCGCTTCCAGTTCCTTCGCCTCCGAGTATCGTCATTAGGATGGCGAGCGGAACGACAGCCATGTCCTGAGTCAGCAACACGCCGAGACTGTTGCGACCATGCGGCATTTCGATTTCGCCGCGCTCCATCAGGATCCGCAGAACGACGGCTGTGCTGCTGAGTGCGACCATCGCACCGAAAGCGATCGCCTCCTTGACTCCCAAGCTGAACAACTGGGCCCCGACAAATGCCAGCAGCATCGTCAGCACTACTTGAGCCGCACCGCCCAAGAGCGGCTTGGCACCAAGTTTCTTCAACCGCTCAATCGAAAACTCCAACCCAAGGCTGAACAGCAACAGCGCGACACCAAGTTCGGCAATCGCCTCAACGTCTTGCGCCGCACTGACCGCGTGAATACTCCCCGGACCACCCAGAAACATTCCGGCCAGCAAGTAACCGACAATCGGGCTTTGCCCAAATCGCGCGAACACACCGCCGACTAGCAAGCAAGCTCCTAGTAGCACTACGATGTCGCGAAGGATGATCCAAAGGTCCAACGTTCTTATTCCTGTAAGTTGAGTACGACAGGCTGCTGGTCTGTCTCGTGGGTGCGATGAACGGCTCTCGATAGGTTGGAAGCATGCCCAATAACGCTGACAACTTGTTCGACGCGATTCCCAGCAGCGGTTTTACTGAGACCCAAATAGCAGTTGTAATCACCGGTATTAGGATACCGCTCTGTTTTGCGGCGGCGGTATCGCGAGTACGTCTCGGTCGGAGTTTCGTAAGACACCTTCCGTCACGCTGCCAATGAGTGCCCGAGCAACCATCGATCGACCACAGGTTCCAATCACGATCAATTCGGCAGACAACTCGCTCGCCGTCTTGCAAATGGCTTCGGCGATGTTGACAGTAGCAGGTTTCAGAACGGGTGACATCCCTTCGACGCTGACCCTGGCTATGAATGACGCAACCTGTTCCATCGCTCGCTTCCTTTCACCTGCAATGTACGATTGCTTTTCAACGTCGGGCAAGGACGCGCGGCTAAACAGTGCAATGCCTGGAATATCGAATACATGGAGCAGAGAAATATTCATCCGCTCAAATAATCCGAGTGATGCGGCCGTTCGAATCGTTGATTCTGAAAAATCGGAAAGGTCCGTAGCCACCATCGCTCGGCGGTACGAGCCAGTTGGAATACCGTTGGCCATCAACACGGGACGGTCGGCGGTCCGGATCG
>JADZDJ010000038.1 GCA_020851115.1 Pirellulales bacterium | reverse complement strand
CCAATTGCATCTGCGAGGCGACTCTCGCGTGTTGTTAGTCTTGTGCTAGTCGGCTGCTTGGCCAGCTGCACTGCTCGCGCGAATGCGACCGAACTTTTGCATTACGCCTTTGATCAAGTCAATGGTGCCGGCCCCTTTACCACACCTGATTCATCCGGGAGTGGCAACACCGGCATGTTAGTTGGCATGGACAACACAAACTTAATGCCAGGAAAGATTGGCAACGCCTTGCAGTTCCTAGGCGGCGATGAGGATCTAGTACGAGTTCGCGTCGAAGTAGCCGAGGACGATCCAGACTTTGACCGTAGTTATACAGAGTTTACCTTCGCGGCATGGCTCCAACCCAATGCCAACGGCTGGATTGCAGGCAAGATGGGGTTTAGTGGCAACCGCGGCTGGCAATTTCAGTATATTGGCGCAGACCTTTATTTAAGCTATTTTGACGGGCCTTCTGGGGCAGAGCACGAGGTTTTTCTCGGCTCCGATCCGTTTTTGGCGGCTCCCGGCGAGTTCGTACATACGGCGTTTGTGTTCAAAGCCAACGAGTATGTGAAATTTTACATTAATGGAACTCCGGCACTCACTGACACTGGCGCGCTCAGTGCCTTTAATGGTTCCAACGACTCTGCGCTGCAAGTGGGTAATCGCGGGAACAGCAATCCAAATTCGTTCAACGGATTGATTGACGATGTCTATATTTTCGACGAAGCGCTAAGCGATAGCCAAATCGCAGCGATTGCGGCGGGATCTCAAGCCGTTCCGGGAGATTTTAACGGTGACGGCAATGTCGATGGCGCCGATTTCGTCGCTTGGCAGACGCATTTTCCTACGGCCAGTGGAGCATCGCTTGCCGACGGTGATGCGAATGGAGACGAGGCTGTCGATGGCGCCGATTTTGTCATTTGGCAAACCAACTTTCCGTTCCCGCTAGCACCGGGAGTCTCGCCGGTGCCGGAGCCGCCTGCAATCTTGTTGGCAACCGTCATGTGGCTCATCGCGGCAATAGCACGCTATCGACGGCACGAATCCTAGCCGACGTTTGCCGTTATCGCCGGATTATTCAACCCGATTGCATTATTGGTCCAGTCCGATGCATGCAATCCAGGAACAGAGGAGAGGCATTATTCACTCCATGAGTATTTTTTGGTGAGGAGGGTATGCTGTTCGTAATGGTATGCATCCACCTACATAGTCACCGGCGCTTCGGTTTCACCTTGGTGGAGCTGCTGGTGGTAATCGCGATCATCGGTATCTTGATTGCGTTGCTTCTGCCCGCGGTGCAGGCTGCTCGCGAGGCGGCAAGACGCTCCCAATGCGCAAACAATCTTAAGCAATTGGGGCTGGGGTTGCAGAATCACTTGCAGGCGCGCAAACAGTTCCCCATTGGAGCAGTAAATGATCCGGCGCACGTTGCGTATGGTCCAACTCGACAAACATGGGTCGTCACGCTACTTCCGTATTTCGAAGAGCAATCGATCTATCAGCGATACAATCAGACTTTGAAAGGTCGTTCGAATACGAACTGGTGCCAGAACGCGAACTCCATCGGGCCAAATGCGATAACTGGCAAGGTCATCACGACAATGCTATGCCCCAGCGACGGCGCTGGCGCCCAAGTTCGAAAAACTTCCTGCGGCGATTTGGCGCTGGGAAATTACCTCGCCTTTTTCGGTGATATTTCACACGACCACGGCATTCTCCCGACATCGCAGTTATTCGTTGCCCCACCAAACAAGCAGCATGCTTTTGGCGTCAATTTCGGCGCCAGAGCAAAAGATTTTCTCGATGGCACAAGCAAGACATTGGCACTCGGCGAATACTTGCGCGGACTGCCCGAAGCCCATAACGATTGGCGAGGAGCGTTCTACCAGGATGAGGCAACCAACAGCCAGATCTACACCCAGTTTACACCTAATTCGTCGAGTCCCGATGTCATCTTTCCTGGGTACTGTGTTGATCGGCCACAACAGAATATGCCTTGCACCGAGGATTATAATGAAACAGGAACTTCGCGCAGCCGCCATGCCGGCGGTATCAATATTAGCATATGTGACGGGTCCGTTCACTTTCTCGTCGATGCGGTCGATTTATCGACTTGGCGCGCCCTAGGAACGCTAAATGGCGGCGAAGTGGAGGCCGGCACTCGCTAATCAATTTAGACGATCGTCATCTCCATTGCGGTTAGATTCTTAACAAATTATGGATGTGTCACAAGTGGAGGAAGTAAATGCAATTGAAACTCATCAGGCCGATTTGTCGCTTTGGATTCACCTTGGTTGAGCTACTGGTGGTTATTGCAATCATTGGTATTCTAATTGCGCTCTTGCTGCCTGCTGTCCAAGCGGCTCGCGAAGCCGCGCGTCGCTCAAGTTGCAGCAACAATCTGAAGCAATTGGTTCTGGGATGCCACAACCACATCAGCGCCCACAAGCGTCTACCCATTGGTGCGAAGAACAACCCAAGCGACTACAAAGGAGTAACGTATGGATCGAACAGGCAGACATGGTTTGTAACCCTGTTGCCGTTCATCGAGGAGCAGGCAATTTTTGAGCGATACGACCAGAAATTAGTCGGCTTTTCAAACACGAATTGGTTTGGCAATGGAAATTCGAAAGGTCCAAATGCACCTACGTCGCAGATCATTCCGACGATGCTTTGTCCCAGCGATGGCACCGGCGTCTTCGTGCGTAAAACGCTTCGCGGAAATCTGATTCTGGTAAACTACCTCGGTTTTTTCGGTGATATTGCTCACGATCACGGAATTGAGTCGAGTGTCTCTCTGTATGCAACCCCCCCGAATCAGCGGCATGCTTTTGGAATCAACTTTGGAGCGAGTAGCAAGGATTTTGTGGATGGCATGAGCAAGACGTTGGTCTTGGGTGAGTATCTGCGCGGCTTAGAAGAAGCAAGTACTGATTACCGCGGGGCGATTTACCAAGACGAAGGCACTTGTAGCCAGCTATACACACAGTTCACACCGAACACGTCGAGCCCAGATGTCATCTGGCCTGGATACTGCGCTAATCGTCCCGAACTTAATATGCCATGCACCAGTGGATACAACGAAACCGGAGCCTCGCGCAGTCGCCATTCAGGCGGCGTCAATGTTGCATTGGGGGATGGTGCCGTACGATTTGTCAGTGACATGGTCGATTTGAAGAGCTGGCGCGCGCTGGGCACATTACAGTCTGGCGACACTGTCGGCGGCTATTGAACGAACGCTGTAACAACTGCAAGCAACAGACTAACCTGTGAAGCCTTTCGTCTTGTTTCTCGCTGCCTCAGCATCACTGTCCGCTGTCGGTTGCGGAAACGGCAACCGCGCCGCAGTTTCAGGTACGGTGACGCTTGATGGCAAGCCCTTGCAGCAAGGGGTAATTAATTTTCTTCTGGCGGATGGTAAGGGACCTTCTGCGGGAGGAACAATTACAGATGGCCAATATGAGATTTCCGCCACAAAAGGAGTCATGGTCGGCAGCAACCGTGTTAGCATCAGCAGCGTACAGCCCACGGGCCGCAAGATTCAGAGCCTGGGTCGGGTGGACGAAGAATACGCGGAGGCTGTGCCGACGCGCTACAATCAACAAACAACTCTCCTACATGAAATCCAACCTGGACAGAACGTCTTGAATTTCGACTTGCAAGGTCGAATACCGATCGAGTCCATTCGGCGACGATATCCGGGCAATCCGTAGCTGAATTGATTATGACTATATCAGATGTATATTAATTGGATTCATAAGAACGTGGGAAGTGGGGCGACGGGCGACCGATTTGCCGGGCTGGCGCTAGTACATCAATATGCTCTACGCGACGCAAGCCGATCGAATTTGATTTGCATGGCAAGCTACGCTGCGGCATGGTGCTTGCTGCTTGCCGGCTGCCGTGATGAGACTCGAGCAGCAGTGTCTGGCCAAATCACTTTCGATGGCAAGCCACTAAGGCAGGGCGTCATCAATTTCTTTCCTGCCGATGACAATCGAGGGCCGACTGCCGGAGCCACAATCGTTAATGGACGTTTCAACATCGAAGCGAAAACGGGAGTCGCACTTGGGATGAACCGCGTCACGGTCAACAGCAAAGAAAAGACGGGACGCAAGGTGGCGCGTTTTGGACCAGCGGACAATGAGGAGTCGACTCACGACGAGTTAGCTGAACAAATCCCGGATTGCTACAACACCAACTCAAGACTGACTTTTAAGACTGAGCGAGGTCGCAATGAGTTCAACATTGACCTGCAAAGTGACCCACCCTAGTACCGCACAAGTTCAAAGTAAGCATATGAACGACTTTCTTCAAATGGCGTTCTGTGCCGCCAGGACTTGCATCTCGACTTCAAATCCAACATGACCATCCATTCCAGTTTTCCTGTCTTCAAGGCATCGATCGTAGCCGTCATGATCGCGGCTACATCGGCATTAGCGATGGCAACCGCCCAAGCCTTCGCGGACGAGGCGCTCGATCCACGAAAGTTTGCGATACCGCCGATGGAGTATCGTCCGATTGATTGCTGGTGGTGGGAACAAGGGGTATTGACGCGAGACCGGATACGCTGGCAACTGGAAGAGATGCATGAGAAGGGAGTCGGTGGCACTTGGCTATATCCTCGATTTGCAGCTTCACAACCTCAGAGCTGCGAGCCGGGTTTTTGGACTGATGGTTGGTGGGAATTTGTTCGTTTTGCACTGGACGAACACGAACGACTAGGAATGGTTCAATTCGCGAACGACTGGCTGGGACGACACGACAAGGCCTATTTTCAAAGCCGCATTCGCGCCGAACGAAAAGAGAAGCCCGAGTTGATGGGCCGAAGGCTTGTGGCGCATCGCCTCCGTTCCACGGCAGCCGAGCCGCTGCAGTTGCGGGTTCCAGACGATGAGATAATTCTCTCCGCCGTTGCATTTAGGCTTCGCGAACAGCAAGAAAATCTCGTCGATGGAGAATCTCGTGTCGATCTATCCGAATTTATCAAAGGCAAAGAATTAAATTGGAATGCTCCTGGGCCTGAATGGCTTGTCGTTGTGATTGTGAGTCAGGCTCACGATCTCAACTACTTAGGGTCGGCAGTTCTTCGTCGCTGGAACGAGATTTTCTATGATCGCTACAAACAGGAACTCGGTGATCGACTTGGCAAGTCATTGGTGGCCTATGGTCCGGACGAACGCCTGGTATTAGGCGGCAACATCCTCTATTCCGATGCTCTTAGAGATCGATTCAAGCGAGAAAAGGGCTTCGACCCACTGCCGGAGCTTGCTGCGCTATTCATCGATATCGGCTCACAGACGCCAAGCATTCGGTGTCAGTATTACGATGTGATGAACACTCTTCTTGAGGAAAATCTGTACAAACCCACGACGCAATGGCTACACGATCATCGAATGCGTCATGTCACCATTGCTACGTGGGGGCGGCAAGATCTCCTTGGACAGACCACCAACTACGGTGATTTTTTTCGACTGATGAAGCACTTTGACATGCCGGGCAATGAGGATTCCGATGGTTTTGCAACTGGTGCTGGATCGGAGGCAAAGCTCAACGGTTCGACAGGAGCATTTATTGATACCAAGCTATCTAGTTCAATGGCACACATCAACGGCAGAAACCGAATCGCCGTGTGTGCGTACTGGGGAGCCGGTTGGGGCTTTACTCAGGAGCAAAATATAGCTCGAACCAATGTGAATTACGCACTTGGTGTGAACTTATACAATACCCACGGTGTACTCTACTCCCTATTGGCTGGACGAAATGAGTTTGTTCCGCCAGAGGTTCACTTCTACCAGCCTTATTGGCAGACATGGCGCACCTTTACAGATTATGTATCGCGTTTGAGCTACGTTCTAAGCCATGGGCATCATCGCGCCGACGTGGCGTTGCTCTATCCTTTGTCCACGATCCACGAGCACTGGCATAGTGGTTCTAATTTCGAGCAACCTGCTAAAGATGCTCAAGAGTCAATGTTTGCTTTGGCCAAGGCGCTTTACTCATCCGCGTTGGATTTCGATTTTGTTGACGAGTCACATATATCACAAGCAGATGTCAGATCAGGCAAGCTTAAATTCAGCAATCTAGAGTTCCCAGTAATTGTACTGCCGGCTATATCCACGCTTCGTATCGACGTGTTAACACGTTTACAGGAGTTTGTATCCGCTGGCGGGACGTTAGTCGTGTTTCGTCAGCCTGCTGCATCATCAGCAGAACAGGGACGCGACGATCCCCAAATGCAAGAGATTTGGCGATCATTGCTGGGCAACTATGAGCAAAACAACCAACCTGTCTTGGAACGCAATCATGCCTCTGGCGGTCGGACGATTTTGGTGCGATCGAAAGAGATGGACGTGCCTGGCGCTATCCGTGCAGCAATTACGCCCGATGTGGCCTTAGGAGCTGCGGATCTAAGTCACACCCACCAACAGGTCAATGATCGTCACATCTACTTTCTTGTTAATCGCCTTGGCGAGCGTCGCGAAGTCTGTGTCACCTTAGGGCAGCGCGGTACGCCGGAAATCTGGGACGCTCGAACCGGCGAAGTACGACCATTGCATCGCTACCGTATCGGCGCCAAACAAACTCATCTTCGGCTGACGATGGACCCGTATGAAGGAATTGTCGTTGTATTGCAACCCATTACTGATAAGCCACAAATTCTTAACGATAATTTTGCAAGCATTGACGACATTCGCAAAATCCAGGATGGATTTGAAGTCACAGGAACGATTGACTCCGCAGAGAAGCCGTCTGTGCAACTTGCTATCGGTGGCCGAATGTATTCAGGCCAAAGTACAGTCGTTCCGTCGTTGCCTTCAATCGCTCTCGATGGTTTGTGGCAATGTGAATATCGACTCACAATGGATAATCGCTGGGGAGATTTTCGCTATCCTCCAACAAATAAATGGATTGGCCCCGAATCACCGCGGATGAAGTACCGAGAGGAACCAGTGACGCCGTCGCGGCCAGATTGGCAGCGTGTCAACTATGACGATTCCGACTGGCGGTTGGTTTCGTACTCATTTGGTCCATACTGGCAACTCTTGGAGCCGTTGGGCGCTGAAGTCGATTCGGCAGAGTTGCAAGACAAGATTGTTCTGGGAAAAGTTGATTTTGCGAACCCGGAAGTATTCGCGAGTAAGTCGTTTGCTTGGCGACCATATGTGTACTCTTGGAAGTTCGGTTCCGATCGAGATGAAGTTCATCAGTTCGCCTCAGACGGGCTCGGTCCAGTATCGCCCGACTTTATGGTCTTTGATCCTGCCCAAGGCAGCCAGCCTGCCGTGCGATACCTTGCTACTCGAATCTTCGTGCCGAGCCCAACCAAGATGTATCTCAACTTCGGTGGGGAGAGCGAAACCATGCACCGACAAGCATGGGTCAACGGTCAACGCGTGGTGAATGTCGATGAGGGAGTAAAACAGCCTATCGGCGAGGCGTTCTTGCTGCAAGGTTGGAATCGCGTCGCGCTGCGGTTGGTCCAGCCTCGAGGCAAGCGAGTGACGACATTTGCCGTATTCACTTCGGAACCACACACTCCGCAACAGCCGCGATTCATGCCTCTGTCGCGTTGGTATGAGGGTTCGCGGAATTTGGTATATGACTATCGCACCAAAGACGACAAATTGGTTGGCTGGTTTCGCTTTCCGGCACCTCCCGGCGCTCAAAGTGCGAGGTTGAACTTGGATGCAGAATCCGTCGAGGCTTGGATCGACGGCAATTCAGTGACGGTTGACGATGGTGTCATCCAATTTTCGAAGCCGGCCGAAGGCAAATCGCAAGTTGTGCAAGTAGCCTTGAGAGTGCAGCACAAACCAGGACACTACGAAGGCGCAGCATTTTGTGCGCCGGTTGAATTTATCTGCGGGCGCGGCCAAATACCTCTCGGAGACTGGAGCGGTTACGGGTTGGAATATTACTCTGGAGGCGTAAAGTACATTCGCCACATAACATTGACTAAAGAGCAGCTTGGGCAACGAGTTACTCTCGACTTGGGCGACGTTCGCACGTCCGCCGAAGTTACAGTTAATGGACGGCCCGTTGGTGTGCGACTAGCTCGGCCGTTTACCTTCGACCTAACAGATTTCGGGCGGGTGGGTGACAATGTCATCGAAGTCGAGGTACTCAACACATTAGCCAACTATATGAGCCAATCGCCGAGCCGGTATGTCTACGAAAAGCAGACTGTTTCTGGGTTATTGGGACCTACGCTGATTCGCTTTGCACCGCGAATAAATGTCATTTGCCAACCCAAAATGAACGCTGAGTGATTGTACCAATTGTGTGCGGTAGCACGCGACGCTTAGCACATCAATCGAAGATCTACTTGATTCTGACAAAAATGCAACCGCTGCAGCAACGCAATCTATACTCGGTCCAGCCGCCACTGATGCATTTCCGGTCTGGATCCGCGCTCTTGAGGGAGCGGTTGGGGCAGCACCCGCTTGTTGACGGGCGCGGCTCGGAAATGCGTCCATCCTCGATGGGCAGTGAATATATGAGTGCCCGAAAGTCGTTCCCGGCGGCAGCCAATCCCTTTAACCCGTCGCCGACGGTAGTGATTCGTCACGGTTGGCCTCCACAGATTTGGCCCTACATGGAAGAGCGAGCGCTGTTCGAGCAATTCAATTACAGCAAGCCTTATTACTTGCCTCCCAATGCACTGTCGATTCGTCACCCAAATCGATTTGGAACGCCTTCCGCGACGCACGTTCCCGCCTATTCCTGCCCGAGCGATCGCGGTCACGGCTTCTATGCGAATCCTGGGTTTGGGTATTTTTACATTCGTGGAAACTACGTCTTGAGTTGGGGACCGTACGCCTATCAACCCGAAGCGGCGAACTATCCGCCCAGGGCTTCTGCGATTTTTGGATTTAAGGACTTCTTTTCCCACCTTAAGTCTCGATTCACCAAGACGAAGGACATCATCGACGGATTGTCAAAGACCCTCGTGATGTCGGAATACATCATGCATCCCAACGATGCATCGATCGACGGCCACGGCGATATTTTCAACGATGTTGGCGATGCTGTGTTCATGACCTTGAATACTCCAAATAGCACGGTGCCCGATGAGGAGGCAAATAATTATTGCGATCCTGCGCCTCCCGACATCATTTGCCACAGCCCAGCGCCGGTATCGAACGTAAACGGAATGAGCGGCCGCGCCGTTCACAATGCAGCTCGCAGTAAACACAAAGGGGGCGTGAATGCCGCAATGGCCGATGGCTCGGTGCGATTCGTCTCAGATACCATTGCGCTGAATGTCTGGCAGGCGATGAGTACGATGAACGGGTACGAAACCGTGAGCGAACAGTAAATTCGACTGTCTCAGGAGAGATACATGGGCCGTCGGCCACGTTGGATGATACTGCTGGTCTTGCTCGCCATCGCCGGATGCTCGAAGTCGCCGACAACCGGCGACGTGCGACTGACGGTGAATCTTGACGGCGGCCCGCTGACGAACGGCACGGTACGCCTCGTGGCCAAAGATGGGAATTCGCCGACGATCGGCGGTAACATCAACGACGGACTTTTCGAAGGACAAGCGCCAATCGCGTCCTACGCCGTGCAGATTTCGTCCACGAAATTGGGCAATTCCGGAAAACGACTCGATAAGCACGACCTGACAAATCCTTCCGTCACACAACTTATACCGGCAAAATACAATACGCGCACGGAACTTGAACTCGAAGTAAAGCGCGGTCAGAATGAAAAGACATTTGACCTTAATAGTCAGTGAAGACGACTGCGCGAAGCCATAAAGCGGGGCAGTTCCGGAACGCGACATTCAATGTTCGCCGCCGATCCATGAAACGTTTCTCGATCACATCTCGATTTCTGCGCTCTGCTGTGCTGCGAGTCGCGCCGGCCATCGTCGCCATTTCGCTTGTAGTTCTATGCAATGGTGCTACCACTAAAGCAGCGCCAACTACCAGCGACCGTTACTTGTCGTTGCTGGATAATTTTATTGGCTGGGCGCAGCAGCACTGGAACGAATCGGAACAAGCCTTCGACGCGGCAGGCTCCGGCGTCTCTTGGCCAAGAGGCAATGGAAATATTTGCGTCGCCGGTGCCGTGCTGCTAACCGAACGCCCCGATCAAAAGGCTTTTTCACCTCAGCAAATTCCACGCGACGAGATCGAGGGGCGCATCCGTCAAACGATTCGAACCATGTGCCTGTCGAATCGCAATTGCAAGCATCGCGACGCCTGGAAACAGCCGCGGTGGGGCGGCCCGAGTTGGCAAGTTGGATTGGAAACGTCCGGTTGGCTCTGGGCAGCCTGGCTGTTGCGAGACCGGCTCGACGACGATACCTGGAACCTAGCACAGCAAGTGGCGGCGGCAGAAGCCGAACTGCTCAAAAAAGAAATACCATCGCGCGTCAATCACGATACTGGCGCGGAAGACTGCATTTGGAACGCAGCGATGATGGGGGCAGCCGCCAATTTTCTTGGCGACGACGATCGCGCCCAATCGTGGGACGAATGGTGTAAGCGCTGGGCACTCAACGCTCTCAGCCGTAAGACAGACCGCAATAGCGAGCGAATGGTTGACGGCAAGCCGTTATCGAAGTGGCTGCGCTCCACCAACGTCCATCACGATTTGACCTTGGAGAACCACGGCTTTTGGTCGATTCCCTATCAGGCTGAATACGGCGAAATCTGCGAAGCGATCTTGGCCTACCATCTGTGCGGCAAGAAAATTCCCGATGCCCTGGTGTTGCACGATCGAGCTCTTTGGAACGACGTGCTCGTCTGGCTTACTCTTTGCGATGGCGACCTGCTATGCCCGCAGGGTCAGGATTGGGCTCCGCGCGACTTTCAGCAGATATGGGTTTACGCACTGATGAGCACCTTTCACAAGTTTCCGTCAGCGATGGCGACCGAGGCTCGCGCACTCGATTTGCTCACTGCGCGCCAAAAGGCATTTCACGACGGCTCGATCCATGCAAACAACTTCGGTTACGAAACACATCTAGCGCGGCATTGGTCGATTTGCCTGCTGATGCACAAGTGCTTCGATGGCGTCAATGCCGCGGCGGGCCGCGATCGTGACGAAGTTTTTAACTCCGGAAGCAAAACATTTCCGTATGTGAAAGTCGCCGTGTTGCGTTCCCCCAGCACCGTATCGTCCGTGTCGTGGTCCGAAGCTCGTCAGACTATCCTTGTCGTTCCCCATGTGACCGAGGCGTCAGAGTCCGCTTCATCCTTTACCGACTACAACCAGCGGAGCGGCGTTGGTTGGATCCAACTTCGAAACGCCACGAAGCCGCTCGAGTTCCACCAAGTCACGGAACCCATAATTGCGCGAAGCCTCGATGCGCTAACAGTTAGCTTCGATCGCACGTCGCCAGGCAAAGTAAAGCAGGAAATCGGGTACGTCGCACTCTGTTCTGGAGAGGTAGTTGTGTTCTCCCGCTGGCTGGCGTTGGGAGAAATCCAAGTCGCAGAGGTCGTCAGCCATCCGTTTTATTGGTTGAGCATTGATCGGTTCTTACCAGGGCGATCCGCGACGGAGAATTCACCGGGCTGCTGGTCGATCGGCGACCGACTGCAAGTACAAATCATCGGCGGTGCCGGTGGTCGAATCGAACGAAGCGCACTGCTCGGATCGGCGAACAATCCGCCGCAATCGTATCATGGCGATGAGATTATTGAATCGAGCGTTGCAATTTATCAGCCGATGGTTGCTCATCGGCCGCTGCTAGAGGTTCGTGGCAGCCGCAATGAAGTTGTCGTGGGCGAAACCGCGATTCGCTGGGAGGCCGACGGCACTATCACCCTGAGATCAAAGTCCAATTAGGCGCAGTGTCGCAAATGGACGCCGCCCGATAAATTTAAGTCAGACCATGAAAACAGCGCTAGTGCAACCAAGAAACTGCCGAAAGCCGCGTGTCGGTCTGTTTGGTATCGGCCATCCATCCTACTGGGAACAATTCCCCGGAATGCTGCCACGGTTGCAAGGTTATCAGCGAGTGGTGTCAAATCGCCTTGCTGAGCTGGCCGAGGTCATCGACGCCGGCATGGTGGACGATGCGCACAAGGCGGTAAAAGCAGGAGAGCGTTTTGCACGAGAGCGCGTCGAACTGGTCGTCTGTTACGTCGGCACATATGCAATGAGCAACTGCGTATTACCGCTCGTGCAGCGAGCCAATGCTCCGACACTGATCTTAAATCTGCAGCCGATCAGCGGATTGGACTACAAGACGACCGATACCGGAGATTGGCTGGCCAATTGTACAGCTTGCTGCGTTCCGGAAATCAGCAACGTGTTCGCCCGTAGTCGAATCGATTTCAACCTAGTCACCGGCGTACTTGGCGTTGACGGCGGCCGGTGTGGTGAGGCGACGCCCAAGCATCCGGAGGCCGTGCAGGCTTGGTCGCACATCCGCCAATGGGTGAGCGCTGCCGGGGCCGTTGGCCAATTGCGCGACAGTCGCATCGGTTTCCTCGGGCATACCTACCCTGGAATGCTCGACATGCAAAGCGACATCACACAGCTTTCGTCGCAATTGGGCACGCAAATCGAAACTCTCGAAATGTGTGACCTGGCTCAGCGGCTGCCAGCGGCGGGCGAGCAAATCGTCCATGCCAAGCGAGACGAGGTACTGTCGATTTACGACATCAGCGAGGACAGCCCCGTCGATCGGCTGGCGCGAAAGCCGAAAGACGCCGAATTCGAATGGGCCTGCCGCTGCAGCGTGGCCATGGACCGGCTGGTGGCCGATTTCGATTTGCAAGGCCTGTCGTACTATTACCGCGGCTTGGACGACAACCAGTACGAGCGGATCGGCGCTGGATTGATCCTCGGCAACTCGCTCCTCTGCGGGCGCGGCATTCCGTGCAGCGGGGAAGGCGATCTCAAGAATTGCCACGCGATGAAGATTATGGATTTATTGGGACACGGAGGAAGCTTTGCCGAGATTTGTGCCTTGGACTACAACGATCACTTCATCTTAATGGGGCACGACGGACCATTTCATTTGGGCATTGCTGAGGGTCGGCCGATCCTGCGGGGGCTTGACTTGTATCATGGCAAGCACGGCTATGGAATTGGCGTCGAAGCCCGCGTTAAGTACGGTCCCGTGACACTGCTGGCCCTCACGCAGACCGCCGACGGTCGGTTGAAGTTCCTCGTATCGCGCGGCGAAAGCGTACCTGGAGCGACGCTGGAAATCGGCAATACCGATACTCGCGTCAAGTTTGAATGCGGCGTGACAAATTGGGTTAACCGCTGGTGCGCCGCGGCTCCCACCCACCATTTCGCGCTTGGAATGGGCGACGCAGTCGCAGCGATTCGCGCTGTAACTTCAATGCTGCGGCTCGAGCTTTGCGAGGTTGCGTAGCGAGGCAGACGTCGGCCAGCAGCGAAACAGGCAAGAAACAGGAAAAGGCCATAAGCAAGAAATCATGATGAAGCCGTTCCATTTTCCAATGCCAGAGGCCCGCTGCTGTCGATCGGCTCGACGCCCGGCGACTTCGACGGCGACAGCGACGTGGACGGCGCGGACTTCGTCGCCTGGCAAACCCATTTTCCCACGCCTAGCGGCGCGACGCTAGCCGATGGCGACGCGGACGGCGACGGCGACGTGGACGGGGCCGACTTCGTCCGCTGGCTGACCAATTTCCCATCTACGCCAAGCCCCAGTGCCGCGCCGGTGCCGGAGCCGTCGGCGCTATGGCTCGGCACGTTGGGACTGATTGGGCTATGGGTTGTCAAGCGGAATTACGCTCGCGCAAATTAGTGCGAATTCGCGGCCCAAGATTCTCGGAGTCATTCTTGCTTTACCAGCCTGCGCAGAGTTTCGAGATTCGTCCGGTCGAGGCGTAGGCCGTCGTGTTCGCCTTCAACGTTTTCTTTGGGGGTTTCGAGGTACATCGGCACGTCGGTGAAGCGGGGGTCATTGAGGAGTAGCCGAAATCCTTCGAGACCGATTTTGCCTTGGCCGATGTGTTCGTGGCGGTCGACGCGCGAGCCAAGTTCTTTTTTGCTGTCGTTGAGGTGGAAGGCATTGACTAAGCCGAGGCCGATGGTTTGATCGAGCTTGTTCATAGTCGCCTCGTAGTCGGCTGGCGTGCCGAACGGGTAGCCGGCCGCGAAAAGGTGGCAGGTGTCGATGCAGACAGCGACTCGCTCGGGGGCTTTGACGCCGCCGATGACGGTCGCAATCTGCTCGAACGTGCGGCCGAGCGTGCTCCCTTGGCCTGCCGTGTTTTCGAGCAGCGTGCGGACGCTGAGCTTGCCCACCTTATCATGGACTTCGTCGAGGGCGGCGATGATTCGCTTGAGTCCGGCTGCTTCGTTGGAGCTGGTGAAGGCTCCGGGATGTGTAACAACGGCAGGGATGCCCAGTTTTTCCGCCCGCAGCAGTTCGACGGCGAAGGCTTCGATCGACTTTCGCCAGAGTTCGTCGTCGGGGGCAGCAAGGTTGATTAAGTACGAGTCGTGCGATAATGGGTGCGTAACATTAAGCCGCTTGAGGGCTGCTTGGAACTTTGCAACGTCGTCGTCGGTAAGGGGTTTTGCCCGCCATTGGTTGTTGTTTTTCGTGAAAATCTGCACGCACTGGCAGCCGCATTCGGCGGCGATTTCGACGGCTTTGTAATAGCCGCCAGCGATCGATTGGTGGGCTCCGAGGATGGACATCGACGGAAAGGGGAATGGGGAATGGAGAATGAAAGGCTTGCATTGTTTACGAACTTTGGCCGGGCAGCAAGGATTGCACCCATCGACAATTCAAGGACGTTGCGGAAGTTGCAAAATGCGATTCATTCCCCGTTCACTATGCTCGATTCCATATTCTTTGTGTTTCCCACTGGCCTGCGGCGGAGATTCTGCCGTAGAATAGGAGGCGACCGGCGCCGATTTGCAGGAAGGAGCTTGGGCATGTTGCCGATTCCATGGGTTCTGATGGGCTTAGTGTTCGTTGTAGTCGTTGTCATCAGTGTGCCGATGCTGCGGCGGCAAATGCTCGACCGGCAACGGCGTCAATTAATCGATGCGAAGCAGCAGTTTTATCGGCTGCGCGAGCAACTTGAAGCAAAGTTTTTGCAACGTGCCGGCCTGACCGGCAAGCCGCGCGGATTGCGATGGGCCGACTGCGAATTCGAAGACGAGGTGACCTACGCCCGCGATCGTCAGACGGGGCGGCTGTCGGCCTTTGTTGCCATGTGCATCAAATTTGAGGCGATTGAAGGAGGTGGGATGGAGGACGTGGAAGCGGTCGCCAATCACAAATATGGCACGGCAGTATTTCATTTCGACCCCAAACACTGCTGGATGACAGAAGGCCGCGCTATTTTCAATCTTGGTCCACGAGAAGCGATGCGGCGGTTTGATGGGACTCTGGAGCCAATTGGATAGCGTGCGATGTTTGAATCGCCTTGACGCCAGGCGATACGAGGAGTGCGGAAAACGTATCCAATGTCTCTAGGGCGCGGCACGGCTCATCTCATTCATCCAATGCATGCTCTTCCGTTGCTGGAGGAAGAGGTTGTCTGGAAAGCCGCCCGCGGCATTTTTCTAACCGACGAGCAGGGACGCGAGTATCTCGATGGCCTGTCAGGTCTGTGGAACGTACTCATCGGGCACGGCAGACAAGAGATTGCGGATGCAGCGGCCGGGCAAATGCGCGAGTTGTCGTTTGCTTCGACATTTGCAGGTAGCTCGCATCGCAAAGCGATTGAATTGGTTGAACGGTTGGCGGGGATTTGTTATGCGAATATTCAGCGGTTCTTCTTTTGCAATAGTGGTAGCGAGGCCGTCGAAGCGGCGATCAAAACAGCGCGGTATTATTGGCGCGGACAGGGGCGTTTGGAAAAGTCGAAGATTATTTGCTTGACGCACGCTTATCACGGGACGACGCTTGGGGCAATGTCGGCGACGGGACAAGCGGCGTATTGTGAGATGTTCGAGCCGCGCGCGCCAGGATTCATTCACGTGGTAAGCCCGTATCCGTATCGGTTCGATTCGCCGTTGGATGCTGCGGATTTGCTCGAAGCAGCGATCATCCGTGAAGGCGCAGACACGGTTGCCGCTTTCCTCGCCGAACCGGTGCAGGGGGCTGGTGGTTGTATTGTACCGCCGGCGAATTATTGGCCACGGGTGCGCAAGATTTGTGATCGGCACAAAGTCCTGCTGATCGCCGACGAAGTCATCACGGGGTTCGGACGCACGGGAAAATGGTTTGCTCTAGAGCATTGGGGCGTACAACCAGATATGGTGGTGTTTGCGAAAGGGCTTACGAGCGGATATTTTCCGATGGGTGGGCTGGGAGTGAATGAGGCGATCGGCGAAGCGATCGATGCGGGAGAAGCAGAGCAGCGGTGGGCTCATGCTTGTACGACTTCGGGGCATCCGGTCGGCTGTGCCGTGGCGCTTGCGAATCTAGACATCATCGAACGCGAAGGATTAGTTTCGCGGGCCGAATCGCTTGGCCGCAAGCTGCTGGCGGAACTACAAATGCTGCTGGCGCATCCGAACGTGGGTGAGGTTCGCGGGCTGGGCTTGCTGGCGGCTGTTGAAATCGTCGCAGATAAAGCCACGAAAGCACCGTTCCCGCCGGAGCAGGAAATCGGCCGTCGGGTCTATCGGGCCGCGCTGAACAACGGTCTATTCAGCCGAACGCGGGGAGATATTTTTCACTTGGCCCCACCGCTAGTGATCTCCGACAAGAAGGTCATCCAGATCGTATCTGCTTTACAGGCGGGCATTGCTTCGGCCCTTGAGCGGGACTTTTGAATCGCAACAGATTGCGGTCTCGCGGAGCGATCGAATCTCTACTTGAAGTGGAGGAGAAGCATCGGTGAAGTGTAATGTAAGTTCGTGGCCTGACGCGGGTGGTTTCGCATGATCATCATTTTGAGCAGGCCGAATTGGAAACGTTGTTGAGGCGAGATCCTTGGAGTACATCAGAATTTCCATCGCCACGGGTCGATCCGCCAAACTATAATTGAATGGTGTGATTGCCATTGCATGGAAGCGTTATTTTCGGGAGCACTCCATGCGACATCTTTGTCAAATCTTCCATGCCTGTTTGCTGATCGCGCTGCTATTGGCGACTTCCGCCCCTGCTCAATTTGAAACCGAGAAGCCCGTCGGCACAAAGGGCGCGAAACTCGACCAATCGCTCACCAAAAAATACAAGTTCGGCGTCAGCATTACGGCCAAGAGCGGTCCCTGCCGCGGCGTCATTGCAACGATTCCTGTGCCGACCGATTGGCCGGAGCAGAAAGTGCAAATCGACGCAGAGGATATTACTTCCCAGGTGCGTAATGTGAGCTATCGAACCATTGCGGGCGGCGTGAAACAGATGGTCATCAGTATTCCGCAATTGGGTCGTGGCGAAGAAGCGCATGCGCTGGTGACTTTTGAAGTGACGCGGAATTCGCAGTTGCCGCCGGATGATACTTCGATTTTCAAAGAGGCCCCCCGGGGAAAACTATCGCGAGAGTTTTTGTCGTATTTGGGAACTAGTCCATTCATCGAGAGCAACAGCCCAAAGATAATCAAGTTGGCCAAGGAAGTGACCAAAGACAAGGAGGGGTGGGAAAAGGTAGAAGCAATCTACGATGCGGCCCGTAAAAAAGTCGAATATAAAAATGGCGAATTGAAGGGGGCGTTGCGAGCCTTGGTCGATGGCACCGGCGACTGCGAAGAGCTAACGTCGCTATTCGTCGCCATGTGCCGCGGCGTGGGAATTCCGGCGCGGTGCGTTTGGGTACCAGAGCATTGCTATGCCGAGTTTTATCTGATTGACGACGAGGAGAATGGCTATTGGTTTCCCTGCCAGCCTGCTGGTGCGCGGGCGTTCGGCGGTATCCCAGAGCACCGGCCAATTCTGCAAAAAGGAGACAATTTTCGCGACCCAGACCGGCCGAAAGAGCGGCTTCGGTACGTGAATGTTTTTCTGAAAGGCGCTAAAATTCAAGGGACGCCGAAAGTTGTGGAAACCGTGGCCGAAACAGTGGAGTAAACACGGCCATTTTGCTAGCGGCGATCGCTACAATTCCCCTGTAGGATTCCCTTGGATAAGAGACTAGAATTGGCCGAATTCAGTTCGATTCCAAGGAATCTTCGGACGAACTATCTGCAAAATTATCTCGCCGATTATGCTTCGTAAAACCCATTATGCAGCGCTGCTTGCACCAGCAACTGCGCTGGCGATTTGCCTTACAGGCATGAACACTGCCTACGGGCAAGTCGATTTCTCCAATTTGGCAATCGAGTCACCTGAGAGCCTCAACCCGGACGACGTGTTGAAAGTGTCGGCATACATGACTGCGCCAGCGGCCGGGCGGCCGGCGATGTTATCTGTGACGGCGGACATCGCAGTCGGCTGGCACACCTATTCGATCACGCAAGCAAAGGGGGGGCCGGTTCCGTCGCGCATCACGTTGGTGAAGACCGAAGGCATTAAATTGTTGGGCGAGTTCAAGGCGTCGGAAGCTCCCACCGTTCACGTGTACCAGGATATCTGGCCGAATGTGAAGGTGGAAGAGCACGAGGGCAAGGTGTCTTGGACCGCACCGATCGAGAGCGACGCCGGAGTCGAGCTATCGAAATTGGAGATCACCGGGTCACTATATGCCCAAGTCTGCGCCAAATCGTGCCTTCCTCCAGCGAATTATAAATTCGTCGCGAAATTGAAGTCGATTCCCCTCGATGCGACTCGTCAGCAAGTGGAAACGATTCCTGCCGCAGCAGCGACTTACAGACATCAGTCGGCTCGCGTTGCGCTTGGCGGCATGTTGGCAGCTAACGCCGTTCGCCCCGGCGACGCCACCACAATTACGATCACGGCAGTGCCCGACGAGCAGTGGCACCTCTATGAATACGCCAAACAGGCATCTAGCCAAGGTTCCAAGCCAACATTGATCGTGTTTACCAAGGTGCCCGGCGTGTCGTTTGGCACTCCGCGGGTGTCAGCACCGCCGGTCGTCGATCCATCAAGTACAGCTCTTGGCGCGTCGCTGAAATATCACGAGCAACCCGTCAGTTGGGAAGTGCCGGTGGCTGTGGCTTCCGATGCGTCCATTGGAAATCGCGAAATCCATGGTTTTGTCGGATATGAAACCTGTAAAGGGGGAGATAATGCCATGTGCCTCCCGCCTCGCGCGGCAAAGTTTTCAACAACCTTGAAAATTGCAAGCGAGGTCGGGTCAACCAAGGCCGAAGCGCTCAGCTTCTCGGACGCAAAGTATGGCGAAGCCGCCGCACTGGCTGAAAAACAGTCGTCTCCGCCAATGCAAGGGCATCCCAGTATTCCTCCAGCAATTCCAAGAAACACTCAAGCTGCGCCTCCGGACGGTTTTGACGAATCGGCGATTGCGAAAAATGTCAAGTCCGACGCGTCATTTGGTGCAATCGTCTTCGGTGCATTTTTCGGCGGCATGTTGCTCAATCTGATGCCTTGCGTCTTTCCAGTTATCGGGCTAAAAATTTTGTCGTTTGTCGAGCAAAGCCATCACAATCGAGCGCGGCTGCTGGCGCTAAACGGTTGGTACACGCTGGGTGTCTTGATCGTCTTCCTTGCCGTTGCAACCGTCGCGGTGTTGCTGCGATCCTGGATTGGGATGGACTTCAAGTATGGGAGTCAAAACGGAGTACCTGCGGTGGCAATCGGAATCGCAGCGTTAATGTTTATTATGGCGCTGAGTTTACTTGGAGTCTGGGAAATCCCAATTCCCGGATTTCTCGGTTCCGGGAAAGCAGCGGAGCTTACTTCCCACGAGGGGGCTTCCGGGGCGATTGCCAAGGGTGCCATCACGACGCTGCTGGGAGCTTCCTGCAGCGGTCCGTTAGTCGCGGCACCGTTTGGATTTGCACTCGATCGCGCCACGCCAGTGTGGGCCGTTTACGGCACGTTTTTTTTGATCGGATTGGGGATGTCTACACCGTATTTGATGCTCGGTGCGAATCCTGGTTTGCTGCGATTCCTTCCCAGGCCGGGAGCTTGGATGGACACGTTCAAACAGATTTGCGGATTTTTCCTGCTCGGCGCGATGATTTGGGTGCTTACTTGGTTGAAGTTCTATTACGTGACGCCGACGGTTGCATTCCTAGTCGGCTTGTGGGCGGCTTGCTGGTGGATCGGACGTGTGCCCCTAACGGTTTCAACGGCAAAGCGATTGAGTGCCTGGGGGTGGTCGATTGCTATTGCGATCCTGGCTGGGGTAGCTTCATTCAATTGGTTTTTGCCATCCTCCGAGGAGCGATTTACTCAAACGATTGATATCGAATTCGGTAGACGATATCAGGAAACGGCAAGGCTCAGAGTGGCCGATGTCGCCATAAAGTCGGCGGCCGATGTGGACGGCTCCAAACTCCCTTGGCGTCCTTTCTCGCGAGAACTTCTTGTCGAATTGACGCGCGAGGGAAAAACAGTGATGGTCGATTTTACCGCCGATTGGTGCGCTAATTGCAAGGTATTGGAATCGGTGGTCCTGAATACCGCGGACGTGAAGGCCGTTGTGATGCGAAACAACGTTGTACCGCTTGTCGCTGACTATACCGATTTGCCTCAAGAGTTGACCGACATGCTCACGCTGCTGAAGGCTGGGGCGGTGCCGGTGCTGGCGATTTTTCCGGCCTCAAACCCTAACGATCCAATCGTATTTCGTGGCGGGTATACGCAGCAAATCTTGATCGATGCATTGGAAAAGGCCGGGCCTTCAAGAAATATGACGGAAACGAGAACGGCATCAGCGCGCTAGCCTACGATCGCGCCGATTATTTCGCCCAAGTTGCGCCTTGCTCTCCTGCCGCAATCTCCCCGACCAACCAGCTTTCAAACCCGATTTCAGCAAGCTGCCCTCGGATGCTGTCGGCGTAGTAAGGGCTGACGGCAAGCGCCAGGCCGAGGCCCATATTGAAGACTTCGTCCATTTCATGCTGATCGACTTCACCGAGTTTTTGTAGCCACGGGAAGATTGGCGGAATCGGCCAACTGCCGCGCCGAAAGATCGCGCGGCAGCCGGCAGGCACGATGCGGCCGAAGTTTTCCAGAAGACCGCCGCCGGTGATATGGGCGATGCCGTGAACAATATCCTTCACTCGGTAGTGGCTGAGGACGCTGCGTACGGCTTTGGCATAGAGGCGTGTCGGCGCGAGCAGCGCATCGCCGATGGTGCCGCCGAGTTCTGCGATACGATCTTCGGCATTCAGTTTGGCGATATCGAAGACGATTTTCCGCACGAGGCTAAAACCGTTCGAGTGCAGGCCGCTGGAGGCGACGCCGATGATGACATCGCCGGGGACAATCGACCGGCCGTCAATCAGGCGTTTTCGCTCCACAACGCCGACGCAGAAGCCGGCCAGATCATAGTCGCCGCGAGCATACAGATCGGGCATGATCGCAGTCTCCCCGCCGAGAAGGGCACAGTCAGCTTCGACACAGCCGTTGCTGACGCCTTCGACGATTTGCTCAAGCAGCGCTGGGTCATCGTGCGACATGGCGACATAGTCGAGGAAAAACAGCGGCTCGGCACCGCAACATAAGGCATCGTTCACACTCATGGCCACAAGATCGATGCCAACCGTGTTGTGCCGGCCGACCAATTGTGCGACCTTTAGTTTCGTGCCGACCCCGTCGGTGCAGCTTACGAGCACTGGCTGTTCGTAGTGCCGCGCGAATAGGTGGTTGGGGAAGTCGAGTTGAAACAGGCCGGCAAATCCCCCATCGAGCGGCATGACCCGAGGCGAATAGGTTCGATGGAGTAGTCGCGGCAGGCGGGCCATGCTCTGGCGATACACCGCAAGATCGACGCCGGAATCTTTGTAAGTGGCTTTGGCCATTGAGTTTACTCGATCGCAATTGATACGAGTGGCGATTTTACGTCGCTGCGCGTCGCGGCGAAAGGGGAGACATTCCCGGCGACAATTCCTTGACAGCCGGGTGCTGACGGCGAAGATTACGGACACGACCGCTTGATTCGATTGCGGCCGACTCCGCTCGAAAAAAGAGTCTCGCTTGGAAAGGGGAAAATCAGGATGACAAAGGATAGATTCGAGGAGCTGGGTAAGTCATTCGTCATTCGCTTTGCGATTCTGTATGCGATGCCCGTTTTGTTCTTCACGGCACTGCTAATGGCGCGTTCGTTGACTGCCGAAGATCGCAAAGAAGGTGCCGTCAAAGCTCCGCCCAATCCGCCGCCGCCGTCCAAATATGCTCCAGCAAACGATTTGCTTGCTCAAGTCGATTATTATATCAAGAGGGACAGTCAGGCTTTGGCGAGCCAAGAGGAATTCGACGGCGCTGCAAAGAGCCGTCTGAGAAAAGACGCGAACACGCTCGCGGTTCTCGGGCTGGCGCTGGCCTTGCACGACGATGAAAACCGGCTGAAAGCCCATGCCGGCGAATTTGTCCATTCGGCGCAGTTACTCGCCAAAGCTGGTGATTTCGAATCGGCCGTCGCGGCCTTTGATGAATTGAAGAAAGCGCTCTCTGGCGAGGGATCGCCCGCGGAGAAACATCTCGCGGCATGGGAAAAGGTTGCCGACTTGAGTCAACTGATGAAACAAGTTCCGACGATCAATGCCGGTTTGAAGCGCGGAGTGAGTACACCTGCACGGCTGGAAAAATCGAAGCACGAAGCCGCCGGTCATGCCGCAGTCTTGGCAGCAATTGCCCAAGCATCCATTTCGGATACGCACGAAGTCAAGGATCCCGCCGATTTGGAGAAGTGGTATCAGTGCTGTGCGGAAATGCGCGATGCCGCCGGGCAGGTCAACGCTGCCGTCCATGCAGGCGATCACGCCAAGACGACATCGGCAATGTTGCGATTGGCCAACAGTTGCGATACTTGCCATCAATCGTTTCGCCGAAACCATTCACAGGACAGGAAGAAGTGAGGATGCTGTTTGATCGGTGAAGTGGGGTTGGACAGTTCGGGTAAACTCCTGTGACGGGAGCTAGAGATCTTCGCCGAGCGCGGTCGCAAGCTGGCCGCAGCGCAAGTATGACGGCAACAGTGCCGACAGGCGGTTGCCGCGTACTATGGATACATCTGCCTCGCTGGAGGATAAGGCTCTGCTGGCGAACAATCTGAGCGCCGCGCCGGGTCAAGAAGCAAGTCCGTCAATACAAGGCGTATCTGTTGTGGCGGAACAGGGCGGCCTCTTACCGCCACGAACTTCCGTTTCATCCTTGCTTTTGGCGTCAAGCGCAAAATGCATCCCAACACTGTCTTTACTCCACTTCATCCAAAGACACTCGCTAAGTTCGACGCCTCAAAACTCAACTTTCCGCTGAACCCATGCACAGCCATCTGATCGAACGGCGGCCAATGAAGCAATCTGAGCCTACTTCTCAATCCCGGAAGGCTCATCCTTGCGAGTTTCTCCAGCGTTGTTGATGGATATAGAGTCGAAACGCGCAACTGCGGGCTTTACCTTGTCCTTGCTGCTGCACGTTAAAAATAAGCTTGTCGAATCGCCAAGCGACTTTGGATCAAATGCCTTAGGCATGGTCGACCATGGAGTTGTCGCTGATTCAAAGACGACAGCCCCCGACTTGAAGCACTTTACCAAGTAACCGTCCGAATCGACACTCATGGTTAATGTGATGGGACCGCCTCGATAATCCGAGATCGTACCAATCACCGTGCGTTCGCGGGCCACATCCAACCCTTCCCCCGAGTCGACCGTCAAGGCAATTTCTCCGGTTGTCGCAGCGATGCTGATTCCAAGTTGTGGCGACTTTGCACTTGCATTGCCCGCGATGGTAAAGCCACAAATACAATCGGCGGATGAATCGGCAAGAACGCCCTCGACCACGATGGGGCGAGCGCGTTGAGGATTGAAAGGCCGATTGCGAAAAATCGCGATTGAGGATCCTGAAAGCGTCAACCCTCCATCATTTTCCAGTGCACTGCCGCCTTGGGCGCTATTTTTGTCCAATGTCCACCCGTAGGGGAACTCGTTGGATTGGTTGTTGAAGTCGTCGTGCAGCGGGAGGCCAGATGGCGCGGGCAGCGGGCTTGAGATACCAAATAGCGGATCGATCACTTCTTTGATGGTATGCGGCGATATCTGGTGCGCATTGTGCGAAGAATCGCGAACGTAGGCCCACTCGCCACTGCCGAGCGACTTGACTTTGTCGGAGACAATCTCCTTGTACGAATCGGCAAAATTGCCGGAAAAGCAGCAAGCATCAAATTCATTGGACACTTGGATTTGCTTACGACCCGGCCCATAGGCCCCTAGGCTATAGATTTCAAGCCACGTAGCGATTCCGCCTCCCGTGCCGTCGGCGGCGATATTTTCATCGAACAGTGGTGCGTAGTACTGTTCTGGGCAGCCGACCGATCGAGAATCGCGATTGCGATGATAGAGCGGCGAAGAGCCGGCAACCGGAACGCTGAGTTTAATGCGAGGATCGATCGCTGACATCATCTGCGTATACCAGCCACCGCCGGACAAGCCGATCATCGATATATCCTCAATGCCGGGCAGCTTTTGACTTACATAGTTAATCGCCTGCACGACAGGTTCCAAGAACAAACGAAAACCCTTACCATCACAATTTTCCGCGGTGTTCAAAATAATATCGCTACAATTTTGGTAGACGAGAGTACCCCGTCCTGGAATAATTGCCGTCCGATCCGTATTCCAGCCATACAGCGGCAATTCCAGTACGATCACGGTGAAGCCGTTCTGCAATAGATGGTTCGCTGTTGCGCCGACCCCAGCGATAAGGATTCCGCTATGGCCTTGCTGGACGAGCACCACTCGCTTGGCGCGCAACGGATTCGCGGGGTGAATCAGGTAGCTCTGCATGTGGAAGTCCCATCCCGATACGTTTGACTCCAACCGATCCACTCTGGCGACATTCAACGGATTGATGTCGACTGCTTGACTAGGAATCGCGACATTGACCGACACCTCGGGCAGCGTCGCCGGCAAACCATCGCTCCAAATGTACTTGATGAGACGTTCTCGTCGTGCATCGGCGTCGGCAGCGGTGGTGAATCGTATCTGATTGGCCGGATCGTTATTCGTCGGCAGCGTTGCCGCCCTCGAGATGGCAGGTAGCAGCAGCATGGCGATCGCAACTATCAGGCTGCCAAAATGTCGTCGAGCAAGAATCGATTGGGCGTTCATCGAGGTTTTATTCATCGTTGAATGTGTTCGTTTGTAAGGTTGTGTTTGTGAAAGATCGTCAACGTATGCTTGCGTAATATCAACCATTGGCAGTTGCCGCAGGCCCAACGCCTATTCACCTGGTGGACGAGATGGATGTGCCGCTCGCAATCGTAAAACTCCTGGCGCTACCAGCGCTATTAGCATCAAGGATATTGAACATGGCTCGGCAACCGTCATTGCGGCTGTTTGTACTTCGACCGAGATCGAATCGATGCGAAAATGCGCTGCCGTGCCTGCATCTGCTTCCAGACATTGCAGAAGTAGACGCGCATGGTTCCCCAGCGCCGCCAGCGAAAAGCCGCCGGGAAAATCGCTCCATGGACGCATTGCCGATTCATAATTGCCTGCGGCGCCGGCATCGAACGACACCGAAAACCCAAGCTGGCTCAACAGAATTTCCATTGTCGCAGCGCCCCCGCTATAGTTCGGTAACGTGCCCAGTACAAGTCGATCTGTCGCTGCGCTAAAGCCTCCGCCACTATCCGCATCGAGAATGAGTTGCTTGGTTGGTGCATCAAACGATAAGCCAACCAACTGTGTCCGCTCATCGTTCGCAGACAAGAGCACGCCGCTCATACTGTCTGGGCTGATTTCCGCAATTTGTAAGGTGATCGCGATTTCTAAAATCTCGGCGGCGTTCACCAGCGATTCGTGGGCAATCGCAGCAGATCCGGTGCTGAAGAGGCTTAGTCGCCCTTCATTCTCGATCGCGGTCGCGCCCGGCCCGTTGAGAGCATCCAGTTTCCATCCACTAGGAAACGCGTTGGTTTGATTGTCGAAACTGTCTTGAATCGGCAGGCCACTCGGCAAGGGAAGTGGGTTGACGATGCCGAACAGGGGGCCGATTACCTGGTTTATCACATTCGGCGAAATCTGATGCGAGTGGTGGGTCGAATCTCGGTAATATTCAAACTTGCCTGCGCCCAGCGAGTCTACTTTATTGACCAGCACGCTCTTGTACGAATCTGCGAACGTTCCAGAAAAGCAGCAGCTATCGAACTGGTTCGTCACCTGCACTTGATGCCGTCCGCTGCCATAGCCGCCCAAGGCGTAAATTTCGAGCCAGGTTGCCACGCCGCCGCCGGATCCATCGGAGGCGATGTTTTCATCGTATAGCGGCACAAAATACTGCTCGGTGTCGCCAACGGAACCAGGATCCACGTTGCGTTGGTAAAGCGGCGCTGATCCAGCAACTGGAACGCTCAATTTGATCCGCGGATCGATCGCCGCCATCATCTGCGTATACCACCCGCCCCCCGACAATCCGATCATTCCGATCTCCTGCAAATTTGGATTGCTGGCGGTGACGAAATTAATCGTCTGAACGACAGGCTCCAAGAACAGTCGGAAGCCTTGGCCATCGTTGTTGACGGCTGGGTCGGTGATCATGCGGTTATGGTCGCTGAAGCCAAAATTGCCGCGACCGGGAATAGCAGCGGTGCGATCGGTATTCCAGCCGAGAAGCGGCATTTCCATGACCGCGATCGTAAAGCCATTTTGCAGTAAATAATTTGCGGTCGCGCCGACACCAAGCTCCAAGATTCCGGAATGGCCCTGCTGCACGAGCACCACACGGTTGGTGTTGGAAGACTGGTTCCTGGGATGAATCAAATACGACGACATGTGAAAATCCCAACCCGACACATCGCTATCTAAACGGTCGACTCGCTCGACATTCAAGGGGTCAATATCAACTGCCTGCCGAGGAAGTGAGACGTTAAATTGGGCTGACGGCAACGTACTGGGTAATCCATTGTTCCAAATGAAATCGATCAACTGATCGCGCTTGGCGTCGGCTTCGGCTGGGGTGTTAAAACGAATCTCGTTGGTGGGGTCGTTATTGGTGGGAAACGGTTGAGCCACGGCAACCGCCGCCAGGCCGGTGGAGACGAATCCAACGACACAAGCACAACAACGAGAAACTGCTTGCAAGGCGACGATTGATCGATGGCTCCTAAGAACGGGCCAGCACATACGTATAATCTGCATCTGTTCCTGACGGGGTGAATGAAACGATCGCCCCAGCGATCATCGACTCTTCAAGTTCAAATCCAAGTTTCGTGTTGCCTGCACATCCGCCGCAATCTCCACACCTAGTTCTGACTGCTTGTTGTACCGCGAGGGAACGAATTCCTTGCCGTTTTCGACTTTGGAAATTTCGATGCGATACAGGCCGACGCGCACGCCGGCGGTATCCGGTTCGTTGGAAATCACGATTCGTGCCATGCCCCGTTCATCGACGATGCCTCGTGCATGCTCAATCGCATCACCCAAGAAAGCTTCTGGAACAAGCTTGATTTCGCCACCGGAAAGCGGGCGACCGTCCAACCTCACCATGGCATCGACGGTTGTCAGAGCTACGCCCGACTTGGCCCATTGCTCGATGCGATGATCGATCTCAGCGGCCGATAGTTGACGGTCGCCGTTTTGGTCAATTCGTTCGATCGCCGATTTCAGTGCAGCCGACCGTCGCAATTCACTTTCGTCCAATTGCCCATTCTTGTTCGTGTCGTACTCCCCGACGGCAGCCGTTCCCGCATTGCCGCTGATCGTCGGGGGCGTCAGGGAAGGCGGCGAATTCGAACAGCCGGCCAAGGCCGCAAACAGAACGATTAAACTCCACGGCAATCGATAGGTCATGGCCCTGCTCCCACTAGAGACTATTGACGCTGACAGACTGCCCGTCGCGCCGACTGCCGATACGGATGAAAACTTGCGGATCGACGTTGAAGGAAACAGACTGTACGCTGCCGTCGCAAAACGCGGCGTTCATCACTCCAGGGTGAGCGCTGCCAAAGGCTCGCCAATCGTAATCGAAGCCGCTGCGATCTTGCCGCGGTTGCAAGACATAGGAGTTGGGGATTGGATATGTCGTTCCACTCGGAGCCACACCCGTCCAACGCGCTATATCACCGTTGTATCCAACGAAGGCAGATTCGTTGTCGCCGAGATCCGCGCCGTCTTCGTAACGCTCGGGCCTTAGATACTTTTCGCCCGCGAACATCGTGTGCGATGTGCCGTCGGAGATTTCCGACAGCTTAACTCCTTTGGCTGGGCAAATTGCACCGTCACAGGGGCCTGTATCTGGCCAACGCTTGCCACCCGACGAATTTAGGTCGGCAATTGCGCTCTCCACGGGGCCGGCAGTGGGTGCCCAGTTGGAATTCTGGCAGGCAGGATCGTAAATCGCACCGGTATTTGCCGCGTAGTCGACTTTGGCAACCAATAATGCTCCATTTCCAGCAAGATTCACCGGGTAACCACCAGGATATCCGCTCGCCTTACGCCTCGAAGGACAATAGTAGAGGCCAACCGGCGACTGAATCAGCCTCACCATCGAAGTGTTCTTGGCAAATCCCGTCTGGCCACGCCCCAGTTCACGCAAACTTGCTTCTTCAACATAGGGAAGCAAATTGTAAGGCCAACTTCCGGGCTGGCTCCTGCTAAAACCTTGATTGGGGTCGCCCATCCAATAGTAAGTCCAACCTCCGAACGGAAACGACTTGCGCGCTGCTTCATGGTTGAATGCGCCCAGGGCGATTTGCTTTAGATTATTCTTGCATTGCGTCCTGCGGGCTGCCTCGCGCGCCGCCTGAACGGCAGGTAGTAATAATGCAATCAAGATTCCAATGATGGCAATAACGACGAGCAATTCAACCAGCGTAAATGCTGCTCTTTTGGCAATCATGTCAATTCTCTCTCGGAAAACTCCTGACGGAAGAAATACCCTGTGTATTCGCGCAGTTCGCATGGTGTCACACCGCCGGTGAGCACATTGGAGGGTACAATGTGACTCACCAGCGGTGCAGAGCATCCTTAACTAGGTCGGCGACACAGATGCCATGCCAGCAATCCTCCAATGCCAATAAGTAGAATACTTGCCGGTTCTGGCACTGGGCTTGCCCCACTACCTGAGGGATACGGAAAGTGGGTCTGCCAAATCACAAAATCGGCACCATCAACGGCACCATCGCCGTTGGCATCGCCATCGGCCATCGTTGCGCCGCTTGCCGTAGGAAAATGAGTTTGCCAGGCGACGAAATCCGCGCCATCCACGTTGCCATCTCCATTAAAATCGCCAGGAACGGCCGTGGAAGTTCCAAACACCTCAACTTCCGACAACTCAAGAATGTTGTCACTCAGCGTTTCGATTCGGACGAATTTCCCCGCAGGATTATCCGCAAAATCAATGGTGTAATCGTAGGGAATTTGCGTGAGATCAATTTCTTGTTCCGTGCCCGGAACAAGTACGCCGTCCGCATCCAAGATCGATAGCTTGGCGAAACCATGATTGTCAGTATAGTCGTTGCGCGCAAACAGGTTGATGTAGTCGATGTTGCTCACTGCGGCCAACTCGACTTGCCAAAAATGCCCGGCAAACGGCGTGATGCCTGGGTCAGAATGATAAACGGATCCGTGCCAGAAATTCGGATCGATGTTGCCATCATTGGCATTCGCCGGCTGAACGTCGACATACTGTTCGTAGCCGGTCAGCGGCGGCGTCGCCGTGACGGGTTGGCCCAACGCCAGGTTGCTCAGCGTGTTCGGCGCGTTCTGGCCGTACACCTCAAACTCGGCAAATGTCATCGCATCGGGGTTGAAAGCATCCCCGGGAAGATTACGTTCGATTCGAACCGTTTGCCCGTGTACATTTCGCACGGCATTCGTGCCCCAGGCGCTCCAGCCGCTGAAATCGTATTGGCCTAAGTCAAGATTCCAAGGCGTGCTAGGGGTGATATCGCGATCCGTCGCGGAATCCGGAAGAAATGTTTGTGAGAACACCACCGTGTTGCTGCTGTCGAGCACGTCGATCTTGAAATTGCCGACCGTCCCTTGATTGAGTCCGCGTGGAAAAATTTGGACGCGGTCTAAGTAATAGTCTGCGCCCAAGTCCACTTGCCACCAAGCTGTTTCCGTGTTGCTATTGGCGCTGTGCCAAATCACATCGGGGCTTCGATCGCCATCGTTTGCATGGGCCGGGCCATAATTGGCCGTGTCGTTTGCGTACACGGAAGAAGCGCTAGCCGTACCCGAGGTCGCTAAGTTGGTCGGGAGGGCGAATGCATCTGGAGATTGATAGCAGGTGCACCAAGTCGCAATCGCAACTCCAACGAGCGCTCGTTTCAATTTACATTGCATGATCTTCATCCTTCTTTTGTAAGAGTCGAAAAGTCCTTCAAAACCGCCAGCTACTCTGTTTGTCTCGCCCCTTGAAACCCAAGTTGCACGCGGCAACCGGTTCTTTCCGCTAGTTCCCAAGCTTGGCATGGCTTACGCATCAAAATGTCCCGAGCGGTCGCACCTGAAAGCCGCTGCGCGTCTTCCAGCAGCAGCGGATCGCCCGCGAATTCTGTGCGTAAGCCTCGCCAAATTCGATTGTTATTTAGCGCAGGCACGCGACGCCTGCACTGCGATGCTTTCTCATCCACAACACTACGAATAGGCTGAGACCACTCAACAAGAACGCAGATGTCGGCTCTGGAACGACGGTTCCAAAGACTTCCACTTCGCCCAGTTCCAAGATGTCGTCGGGGCCGTCGGAAGTGGATTGGATTCTGATGAATTTACCTGTCGGGTTGTTGGCGAAATCATGGGTAAAATCGTAGCGTGCCGCGCCAAGGTCGTTGCCTCCAAGCGAAAACGGCGTCGTGTCAACTACGGTGGTTCCGTCCGCCGCCAATAACGTCAGTTGTAGATTCGGGTTATTGCTCAGATCATCCGTTCGCGCATAAATCGTCACGTAGTCGATTTCGCTATCGGCCGCCAACTCCACCTGCCAGAAATTCGTGCTGTGTGGAGTTACGCCTGGATCCGAATGATAGATTGAACCGTGACTGAAATTGCCGTCAATATTGCCGTCGACGGCGTTCTCGGGAGTGGTGCCAAAAGCTGCGGCGGTTGCCGTCACGGGGCGATTGATCGCCAAATTTTGAAGAATCGGAGAGTTTTGGCCAAACACTTCGAATTCGGCGAACGTCATCGCATCGGGGTCGGCGTCATTACGCGTGATCCGAACGGTTTGCCCCAAAACTCCTCGCATGCTATTGGTTCCCCAGGCGACATCAGCAGTTGAACCGCCGTATGATTGGGAAAACATGTTAACATTTGCACTGTTAAGAACGTCAATTGTAAAATTCTCGACTGTGCCCTGATTGAAATTGCGGGGAAAGATTTGAACTCGGTCTAGATATTGATCCGATCCCAGGTCGACCTGCCACCAGGCGGGGTTGGTACTATCATTCGCGCTGTGCCAGATCACCGAGCCATCGCGCGATCCGTCATTGGCATTGCCGGGGGCATAGGGTACGTCGTACTGCGACGACGCCGTTGCCGTACCTGCGGTGGCGAGATTTGTCGGCGCCGCGTTGGTGGTTGTTGTAGACATGATCATTATCAACAAGCCCGCCACGATTGCTTTCAAACTGCATTTCATAAACTATCCTCATCAAAGAATGTGAAGTCGAAGAAAATTTACGTCGAAGAGGCTTTCCTTGGCCGCCACTGCTCTGTTCCACCATCAACTCTGCTTCGCAATTTCCAATTGTTACTGTTCTAGCTCCTTTCGTTGAAGTAGAATGACAGGATCGATCAATACCAAATGATCGTAGGCGGATTCGCCTGTTGAATCCGACGACACGATCGTCAAGAAACGATCGCTAGCTCGAATCTTCACGACGACGTCGATGTCGCCGTCGACGCGGCGCAGGTCGACTCGCGAAAACCGCGAGATGCCATCCACATAGATTGTGAAATCGGCCGCTCGATCTAAGGCCACATCGGCGGGTATGTCTCGCTCGACCGAATTGTCGAGATTGGTTACCGTTGTGTGAAACTCAGCGCCCGGCGCACGCTGCAGCAACTGCAAGGCGCGCAAATCGAGCGTCACTGCCGTGTTTGCATGCATCCCAACGACGCCAAAATGCGACTTCTTGAGTCGAGTAATCACGCCTTTAAGCGTGTCGTTCGACCAATAGTCGGTCGTGCTGCCGCTCGTCCATTCCAGGGATTTATCCCAGCGTCTGGCCCAAAGCGGTCCCCACGTCAGACCATTGGTCGGCGGCAGGAGAATCGTCCCGCCGAGTGAGTCTGCTTGGACTCGGCCGCCCGAGGCCGGTGGGACAAAAATGCCGTCGATAATCGGATGCCAATCGACCGAATGATATTTGTCATTTCCTTGCCGGACCCCGGGCTCGCCAAGCACGTCGTTCGCGCCGCTGGTCGGATCGATCGCGCCTGCAAGACACGAGCCAAACCCATCACCGCCACCGATCAAGTCAACCAGACTGACTTCGCGTCGACTTTTTGTTGCGGCGGCCGGCACCGACCGGACAAGTGAACCCGCTTCCGAATCCACGCCATATTCAGCCGTTCCATCCGTCCGAATTCGCGCTGCCATGCCTTCGGTCATATCCAGCAGATGCTTGGCTTTTGAATCTGGATGTGACTTGACCTGCACCCTGCCGCCGAACACCACAACCTCAGTTCCCACCGCAGCATCCGCGAGTACCCCAAACGAAGTGCCCAAATCGATCACCTCGGCATTGGGCGTTAAGAGCCGAAAATTGCCCTTTGAAACCTCGCCGGTTAGACGCCCCGACTCTAAGTGAGCATCGCCTGCACCGGTTGGGGTAAAAGTAGCGGGGCCAGTCAAAACAATCTTCGCACCGCAATCAAACTCTAATTCAACAACTCCCGATTCAATGCATAGCCTCTCATCCTTCATCACACGAAGCAGGAAATCTCGCGGCGCAGTAGCATTTCCCCAGGCGAGATCGCTGGAAGCTCGCACGATCCGAGCCACGTATGTGGGGCGATTCGTGACGTCAACCGCCAATTTAATCTGTGGTGTTGCGTTTGCCCGATCACGACTAGCCAACTCAACAGCCGGGTTGTTTGGTGATCGCGACCCGCTGAATGTTAGCCACAAGACCAAAGCTGCCGCAAACGCAGACGATGCAATCCCCGCAAATTTCCAAAATAAAATTGTCGGCCTTTCCTCCCGTTCGCGCAAGTTGGCCGCAGCCCGCACTTTCTTTTGCAACGGTCGATGCGCATCAGCGACAAGCTCCCTCTTCGTCTGATCGTCGGCGCTGCACTGAAGCTCCTGCGAAAGCGGCGAATCGCCGCCGGCTGGTTTATGCCACAGCGGCAATGCCGACGAATCAGCAGCCAAGCCGCCGCCGAGCTGCGTAGAATCACCCGACAGGACGATTGGCTTGGTTGAACGATAACGCCAGCGCAATTCCGCATCGAGAATCTGATGCTCAACATATCGTCGGCGCAAAACAGAATGCGACTGAAGCAACTCTTCCAACTCGCGCTGCTCGTCGCTCGTCGCGCTGCCGGAATGGACGACGCCTACAAGCCGCCAAAAGCGGCCTTCGTCTGACGTACAAGTATTGGTGGATTCAATCATAAACTCTATGGTTCACTACGCAGGGCGAGCGATATGCAATCCAACAGGGCTCTGCGCAATCGGTGTAACTTCATATACAAAGTAGTGGGCGCTATCTGCATTCGGTTGGCAATCGAACGAATTGAACCTTCGTCTGAATAGCAGCGCTCAACCAACTCCCGCTGCGGCGGCGGGAGCTTATCCAAACAATCAGACAAGGCCCGATGACGCGCTTCCATTTCTCGACCAACCTCAATATGTTCGTCCGAAAGACTGTCGAGGACTTGGTCGCTGAATTGAATCGAACTGCCATGTTTCTTGCGCAGATAATTGCGCACTTCGTTTCGTGCAATCCCACATCCCCAGTTGGCAAAATCCGCCTGAGGATCGTATTGGTTCCACTTTTTCCACAGCACCACACAAGTTTGCTGGAAAATGTCGTCGACATCGTCGCGATTGATAATCAGCGTCGAAATGTACGAGTAAATACGCCGCTGATACTGAGCAAACAGCTCGGCAAAATGGTCGTGAGACGGCAGCGGAGTCGACACGGACTGGTTATGCATGCGATTTACGGATGTTTTGCTTGGGCATTTCAATACGCCCGTCAATACGCCCGGCTACAATAAATCGTGCGCGCTTGCGATTTCTTAACGCAAGCTACGCAAAATATTAAGAAATTGTAATAATTCGCATGATTGAAGTGGATTGGCTAGGACCATTGCTTCCCGGTTGAGCATTTTGGTTCTTGCAATGGTGGTGTGATAGCAGTGGTAAACCGCTGATCGAAGTGGTCAAGATTTCCCCAGGAATACGCTGTGGGCGACACTGATGAAGGTCGCTTTTTCGCATGGGCCGATCGAACGCAGCTCCGAGAATCTGAAAGCAGTAGTCGGATTAACTGGGCTGCCACACCAGAATCTCGCCTTTATCGGAAACCGACATATCGCCTGCGTAAACGCGATAGATTCCGGCCGTCGCCGCAACAGGCAGATCAACGCCGAAATTCTCGAGGTGCCGGGCCAGGTGCGAAAGAAAAGGGGGCGTTGCTGTCGTCGAGTGGACAAATGTGGGCATCATTTGCAATGGCTTGAGGGATATGATTGTCCCGCGATTCATCCAGGCCCCGGTGCGGATCTCGGCGCCATCCTTCAAGACAATCGTCCCCCCTTTCATTTGCAATCCGGCAAAATCTTTCACAGCGCCGCCAACGACAATTGTGCCACGGCGCATCCGCATGCCGACTTCGAGGCCGGCTGTGCCATTGACGATGATCGTGCCATTCTTCATTCCGGCGAGCGAACCGCGGTAGGCCGCGCCGATTTGTCCGCCTGCATTTCCTTGCACATGAATCAAGCCGTTCTTCATTTCGGCTCCGACCCAATCCCCTGCATTGCCGTAGACGACAATGCGGCCGGCGCGCATGTACGCCCCTAAATGCATTCCCACCGAGCCGTGGACCGTGATGCTGCCGCGTGACATGGCCCGGCCGACCCAGCGAACCTTGTGCATGTTTCCGTGGAGCACGAGGTTTTCGTCGCGTTCGCCTTCCACGTCGAAAAATTCGCTTAATGGCAGTTGCCGCTTGCCATGATAGACGGTGAGCTTGCAGATCTCGGCGTACGCCAAATCCGCTATCACATCGGGCGAGAGGACTTCCGCTTCGAGCGGAACAGTCGGCTGCAGCTTAAGGTGAAAGACGACCGGCATTGCTGAAGTGGGGCAGGCACACTTGCCTGTCATTGGGCGTTGTTCTAGTTAGCGAAAATGCCTACTCCGCGGGCAACCACGTTGTGTTGGCAGGGCAGGAATACTGCCCCATGGGATTACGGCTGACGGCACTCGTGTATTTCCGCGTGTTCGATTCGTTCGAATTCGACGGGATAATTCTCGAACGACATCGTGTAGCAATCTTCAAACAGCGGGCGAATAAACTCATCGGTCTCGGCATCATAGGCGGGCTTCACGAGGAACTCGCGCCCTTGCGGCGCTTCCCGAATATCCCCTTCCTCAATCACGATTTCGCCGGCCTTGATCACGTAACGGGGATGTCCGAACATGCGCGCCACGTTCTTGTCTTCTTCGTAGATCACCAGATCCGCATCCGCGCCGATTCCCAAGTTGCCCTTCTGCGTCAGCCCAAGCGCTCGTGCAGGGCCAGCCGACATTGAGGTGGCGATTTCGTAAAGCGTGTATTCGCGGTTGATCTCGGGCAGCGTGATCTTGCCTTTGATCCGATCGGGCAGCTTCTTAAGGCTCTCATTGCGAACGTCGGCGGACATTAGCATTTCAATAATTTCTGGATAGCGCCAGAAGCACCCTCCGTTGGGGTGATCCGTCGATAGAAACACCTGCCAAGGGCTGCGAATGAGCAGCAGTAACTCCAAACCGGCCGCCCACTGCACCGCATTGACCAAATTGCTGGGGCGATAGGTGTAGGGCACGATGCCACATCCGGTTTCGTTTTCGACATCGAGGTTGCCCCATTTGCGCCCGGTCAACTCATAAAGCAAATGCTGCCAGGGGCCGTCGGCGGTAATCGTGACCGTGTCTCCAAAAATCACTGCGCCGGCATCGGTGGTGATCGTGGGGTGCGTGTTGAAGTATTCAGCGAGCTGAACAGTTTCGGAACACATGGTATCCCAGCCGTCGCCGCCGTAGGCGTGATACTGTGAATGTGCAATGTGGGCCCTATGTCCTTCGAGATGTTTCAGCGTGTCGAGCGTCGTGGAGATGTTCCCCGGCGCGCCTAAGTTGTTGCAATGCAGGTGCATCGGGTGAGGCAGGCCAAGCTCGTCGCATATGCGCGCTAGTTGCGTGACGATACTCCCGGGCGTCAGCGAATTGTAACCGGCGATTGGTGAAGTGAGTTGTTTGGCGTCCTTGCCCCACTTCCATGCCGTCACACCTCCAGGATTGACCGCCTTCAGGCCGTACGATTTCGATGCCCAAAGATACCAGGCGACGACTTGCTTGGCACGCTCGTACTCTCCCTTCTCCAACTGATCCAGCATGATCTCGTTGTTAGCCATCAGGGTGAGCGTGGACTTATCGACGATCGGGATGTCGGCCAACTCTTCGTGCGTGTGACGGGCCGACAGCACTGGGACGGCTGCTTCATTGACGGTCGTCCAGCCCATGCCGGCGTAGAGATAGCCAGTGGCGAATGTGGTGGGAGCCATGCCGCCCAGCCCGCTGCGGCGAGACTTCGTGCGAATGAATGCCTGCGTGCGGCGGTGATCTTCCGGCGTCATCGCCCTGGCAAAATTGATGGCCCCGCCGGCGATGTGCGTATGGACATCAACGCCGCCTGGAAAAACGATCATTCCGCTAGCGTCGATCGTTCGGCCGCCAGCGACCACTTCGACGAACTTCCCCGTGTCGTCGATGTGGAGATCCTTGATCTTCCCATTAATGCCGTTGGCGGGGTCGTATATTTTTCCGCCGGTGATCCGAAGCATTGCCCCGCCTTCACCAAAATAGATTCGTAGACAATTTCTCAGGTATCCCGATAGTTTCTATTGACCGCGGTAATCTGTAAATGGGTGGCACGGAGAAGCGAGGCGCGTCCGTCTGCGGTGCAATTGAGCCAATAACTCTCAGTGCTAACCTGTCATTCGGTACGGATAGATTTCGCTTGCCCATGCAATCCGATTCTTTCCCCATCGCTTGCCGCTGAACGTTTATCCGGTGGTCATGATCATTTGCGGCCGACCGTCGTCAGGAATCCAGAACGGCAATTCGGCAATCGCTTCATTGATGCGGCGGACGACCTCTTCATCGGTCGGATAAGGTGACTTCAAGGCGGGCTTCAGCGGTAGGGGAATCTCGTCCATTCGATAGGCCGTTCCCGGCGCGGCAATGCCTTGTGGCGCGGTCGTAATATGAACGCGAGCCAATCGGCTGGTATGCGTGATGTGTGGGTCGAGCACGATTGTCGGAATGCGCTTCAAGTGATCGATTGCTGGTTGCGGCATCGTTCCACCAGGGTCAGCACCAATGATGAAGGCGGCGTCGCAGTCGCCGCGGACCAATATATCGACCGTCGAAAACTCGCCGGGGTTATACCTCGGGTAGCCGCGGCTGAACGAAATGCCGAATGGGAAGCCCGTCTGCCAACGCATGATCACGTCGGCTCCGGTTACATTGCCGTGGCCACGCATGGGCATGGCGACGAACTTGGTGAATGCATTCATCTCGGCAGCGAGCGTCAGTAGCGCAGCACTATTCATATGCTTGCCGCGCGTCATCGACAGGCCCATGCCGAAGAACATACAGCCGAATTTGGCGGCTTTCATCCGGCGAATTAGATCTTCGAGCGTATCTCGCGGAATACCGGTTTCGGCGATGGCCTCATCGGTCACTCGCCGGCCTTTGACCAATGCCCGCAATATCGTGATCAGCTCGAAATCTTTGCCAGGGCGGACTTGAAGAAAAATATCAGCGGCCTTGGCGCTCTTCGTCTCGCGAATGTCCACCAGCACCATCGTACGGTCTTTGCGGCCACGCGGCAGAAACTTGCTCTTCTGCATGATCGTGTACTTGGTGAAATGCCGCGGATGGCACTCGGCGGGGTTTCCGCCCCAGTAGACGATGAAATCCGCTCGCTGCTTCACTTCGCCGAGCGTACACGTTACCTTGCCACCCAACTGGGCAGCGATCTCAGTTGGTCCGTGTCACAACGAGGTGTGACTGTCGAGCAGCCCGCCGAGTTGGTCGGCCAGCGCTGCACATTCTTTTTGTGCTTCGCAGGTTGTATTGCTCATTCCGTAGACGAGAGGCATATGGGCTTCGTGCAGAAAACGAGCGGCGGCGCGAATGGCTTCATCGAGCGTTGCCTCGCGTCCATCGACGAGCGCGGCCGGATGCTTCTTCTCGGCGGTGTGATTCAGAAACCATGCTGTCCCCAAGACACAAGCCCGATCCGCTTTGTGGATGCGAACTTCATCATGGTGCAGTTGGATATCGTCGCAAACGCAGCCACAGAAAGTGCAGGTGGCATTATTGATGATGGAGAGCATAAGGCGACCTCAAGTAAACGATGAATGTTGGCTGGGCATTGTATCGACAGGACCGGCTAGGCTGCTGACTTCTAGACGCTGGATGCCTTTAATCATCTAGCATCTGCCTTCAGCATCCATATTCACTGACTTCGACATTGGGCATCATCCGAACCGGACGACGGAACGGTAAACACTCACCCCAAGGCCCGGCCGTGGTAACTTCCGCGTACCCGCCGGGGCATGTAGCGGCCGGCCTCAATCTCTGTCCATGCAACCACATCGGCCGCATTCTCGATCAGTGGTAGTGAGAAATGCGGGGTTTCGGGACCAGTCAAATCATTGCGATTGAGTTCTTGTGGCATTGCTTTGTTAACACGGCTTTTTACTTGTCGGAAGCAGCGTCGCTGCAGCGGGAGTGATCTTACCCGACTTGCTGTGGCACGACTTCTACTTCCCAACCCTTTGATGTGGGCATGCCAGTTCCATCCGTATCGCCACCCATCAGTTTGCAGGTCGGTGGGCCATAGGGGACGAAAATCATGCCGAGCGGTACTTTGCCAGGCTGGCACTTGAACGCCGCTTCGCCAAACTGCGTTCGGACCACGGCCAATTGTCCCTCGACAAGGCCAACTTCCGCCATATCTTCTTCAGCCATCGTCATCGAGTTCGTCAAATCCTGATATTCCTTCGATTCTTTTCCCACGTTGATCAACGCTCCCTGTTTAGAGGAGCGTGATGAGTTGAGAATAAATCGTTTGTGGGACATAGGTTATGACAAATAGCGGCATTGCATGACAGCGAAATTTTAGCTCCGATCGGGTGAAATAGCAATCCTGGTCGTTCACGCGGCCGAGCGTCCGACCCATTAGTTTTTTGGTTATTCCGATTTGGAGCGATCGACAAAAATGCGGCTCGGCAGTCCCGATTCAATTCTCCCAATCGTTATTGCCTCTCTTACGCCGCGGGAACGGAGCGCCGCGACCAACGCCTCAGATTTTTCAGGCGCCGCCGCCGCCAAAAGCCCGCCGGATGTTTGTGCATCTGACAAAATCAACTGATCGGCTTTGGTTACGCCGTCGGCATAGTTCACCCAATCCGCTAAAAATCGATGGTTGGCGTGTGTTCCGCCGGGTGAAATTCCATGCTTCACATACTCTCTAGCTGCAGACAGCACAGGTATGCGGTCGAGATAAACCCGCGCGCATACGTTGCTCGCCACAACCATGTTCCGCAAATGGCCGAGCAGGCCAAAGCCGGTGACATCGGTAAGAGCGTGCGCCCCGCTCCGGGCAATTTCTTCCCCGGCAACGCGATTCAGCGTTGTCATGATGCGAATCGCTTCGTCTATTGCACCGAGATGGTCTTCACTGTTCTTGGCGGCCGTCGTAATGATTCCCAGCCCCAGTGGCTTCGTGAGAATAAGCGCATCGCCGTGCTTGGCGCCGGCATTCGACAAAACACGTTGCGGCAAAACTTTGCCGACGACTGCCAATCCAAAAATCGGTTCTTCCGATTTGATTGTATGCCCGCCAACAATCGCAATGCCCGCCTCGGCGGCTTTTTCGCTTGCTCCGCGCAAGATTTCGACGAGCACTTCCGGCGGCAACACTGCATCGGGAAAGCCGACGATGCTCAAGGCCGCGATCGGCGTGCCACCCATCGCGTATACATCGCTAAGGGCATTCGCGGCGGCGATCGCGCCGAAATCGTAGGGGCGATCGACGATCGGTGTAAAAAAGTCGGTCGTAAGGACGAGCGCTAAATCGTCGGTCAGTTGATAGACCCCGGCGTCATCGGCGGTGGCATTGCCGATGATCACATTTGGGTCGGTGATTTCCGGCAGCATGTCCAATAGAGAAAGCAGATAGCCAGGGGGCTGCTTGGCAGCGCAACCGGCACGTTTGGCGAATTGGGTGAGGCGGATTGCTGAGGACATAGAGAGGCTATTGTCGAATGGCTAGATCCCGTGTCGTCTGAAAGTATTGAGCACCAAGAATCAAGGATCTTTTCTGTCTGCGGACCTTTCCTGGCTGCGGTCAGGGCACGCGCATCGCCGCACTTCCAAGCCGTCGCAGATCATACGCCACGGTAGCGAATACGCATTGCGCTGGCCGCTGCGACGCCAGAAGTGAGGCCGCAGAAACTTAGCCACCAGATTCCCGGCGAGCGCAAGAAGACCTTTTCCGCGACACGCTCGACAGTGAAGAAAAGCTCCAGCCGAACGGCAGCCTTGATTTCGCCCAACTTCTTTCGCTCAAAAAAAGTCTGAGAAATTCCCCACCGCCAGAATTTTTCCAGATTGCTGTGGAAGTTGGGTTAACTTCAAAAAACTGATTGCCTACTGAAACTCCCTCTTTCTCGAACCGGGAAGTAGAAAACGCCATAAAAAACACATTTTCATCAGGCCAGAGGCACACCCCATCACCGTGGGAACTGGAACTGCGGAAAATTTCGGAAAAGAATTCCTTCTCACAACTCTTCGAATGCGCAATTAGCCTTTGCGATGGCGAATGCGTGCGCGCATACGGCGTTTCTTGCGGCCCAACTTTCGACGACCTTTGCCTGTCTTCTTGACACCCACGTGATGCTCCAATTTTGATAGAAAAATGATTGGTACGACGATCGGCGATCGATCGCGGCAGTGGGGTCGGCTCCATGCAGACCCATCAGAATACACACCGCCAAGGTTTGGTCGCCAATTTTAGCACGGCATCGGGGGGCGGCAATAGTGGCTAGCGCATGGGCTTCGACGATTCGTCGCCGCCGCGGCGACGATTGTGGAAGAGTCCGGGACGCTGCGGGTTGTTTTGTATCCGTTCACGGCGGCGCTCGAATGCATCGCCCAGTGCCTTGCGAGCCGGGGTCAAGTCGATCCCACCTGGCAAACGAACATTCCATGTGGGCTGTCCAAGCGTACCGCCGAAATCGACGTTGATTTCTTGTTTCATGAGCGATTCGCGCAAGGCGTTCTCCGGAAGCAGAGCCGCACCAGGAATTGGCGCCCGCATGTGCAGATCGAGCGTCTGATCGAAGCCGACCGATCCGTGGGTGCGAACGAGTCGATCTGGCTGCCAATCGATAAGGCCGAAGGCAAAGTCGCGATGGTGAACTCGACCGTTTTCGATCCAGAATTCGACCGTGTCGTTTTGCGCTACGGTCATTGAAGTTGGAATTTTAATCCCTTGCCAAGCGGCTTTGGCCAGCGCACTTGTGACAACACCAGGGCCAATCTCAACGGAGTGCAACGTGAGGCGACCGGTTAGATTGGCGGCGTCTGGCTTGCCGACAGGCCAAGAGTACTTATCGATATCCAGCGAAACGCGGCCAGATGCGGTGGTAACTCCGGCCAGCGACGGAACGATGTACTTAAGCAAGTCATTGCAGAGTTCCGGTGTCAGTTCGGCTTCATGCAGCAATGCGAGTTTATCGCCTGTGATCAGCGGCACACCGAGCGAGTTGGCGATGGCGGGAGAGAAGTCTACATGGGTGTTAATTTTATCCAGCGACCAAGGCGCTGGCGAAGTGGGGCCTTGCAGCAAAATTTTGGCATCGACAATGTTCAGTTTGATACTTCGATCAAGCTTCGGTGCGCCATGGAATTGTTTGATTAGGCGCTCCCAATTGCTGCCATCTTGATCGAACTGCAGGAAGACTTGCGGTGCGTCAACGCGGAACTCGCCTAGTTCGCCCCTCGTGAGCATGTTCCATAGCGTGGAGTTGCCGGCGATTTCGTCGATTGCGAGCGCCGGCGGTTTTCCCTGATCTCCTTGCAGCCGCACGCCGCCGGCGCGGACTGGGGCGAACCAGCCGAGCGAAAGTTGATCGACGGTCACTCGCTCGTTCAGGCCGCGAAACAGCGCCGAGAACAGCAAGCCGCGAAACATGGGAAGCGCCGCCAGCGAGGGCAGAAAAATCACCAGTAGGATCAGTCCCACGGTGAGGCCGCAGACCCAGCGGAACCAACGGCGACGGCGCTTCGGTGGCGCTACCGCGGCGGTTGGCCGACTTGCATTGGACGATTCGGCGGCGACGGCCGGGGAGACTGAATTGCTCATGCCAACTTGTTGGAATTCCGGTGGGTGACGGCTCCGCCGGCTGATACCATGCAATTCTAGGCCCGGATTCGTTCACTAACAGTGATTTTTCCAGTCGATATTCGACAGCGAAGCCAGCGCCAGCATGAGCGAATGGGTTCCGTCGCGGCCGTGCCCTTGGGCTTTCAGGGCAATATAGAGCTGGTGGGCCAGCGCCAAACCGGGCAGGGAAAGATTCATTCGTTTCGATTCTTCGAGCGCGATGCCCATATCTTTAATAAAGTGTTCAACGAAAAAACCGGGGTCAAAGTTCCCGGCCATGATCCGCGGACCGTAGTTCGACAGCGACCAACTGCCGGCTGCCCCAGACGAGACCGACTGCATGACCGTCTCTAAATTCAGGCCGGATTTGAATCCATAGAGCAGCGCTTCGCAAACGCCGATCATGCCGGTGGCGATCAGAATTTGATTAACCATCTTGGTGTGCTGTCCAGCGCCTGAGGGGCCTTGATAAACGACGGTCTTTCCCATCGCTTCCCAGCAGGTGGCGAGTGAATCGACGATTTCCCTTTCGCCACCGATCATGATCGACAGGCGAGCTTCACGGGCGCCGATGTCGCCGCCAGAGACTGGGGCATCGACGGCATGAACATGTTTGGTCTTGGCTTGTTCGGCGATCTCGATGGCAAGCTGCGGCTCACTAGTGGTCATGTCGACGAGGGCCGTTCCGGGATTGCTCCCGGCGAGCGCCCCTTGTTTGCCAAGCATGACTTCGCGCACATCGGCTGGAAATCCGACGATACTGAAAACAACGTCGGATTGTTCGGCAACGGCTTTGGGAGACTCGGCCCATTTAGCGCCTTTTGCGACAAGCGCTCCGGCTTTGTCTTTCGTGCGGTTGTAGACCGTCATGGCGAAGCCGCGATCGATCAAGTGTCCGCACATACTGCGGCCCATGACACCTGCGCCAATCCAGCCGAGCCGAGTCGTGCCAGGAATAGCGGGGGAAAGAGACATGAATTTGAACGCGCACCGTAGAAGGTGAGACGGCGGAAATACTAGAACAGCATTTCGATATTAGGACCGAGAATTGACTGGCCTGCAACCCCTGGCAGCCTGGCCATCGAACGTCGCCGGATTTTTCCGTTACTGGCCGTTTGCCTTTCGTCGTTCTCTTGCAATCTTACCAGCGATCTTCCGGTCGGCGCAGAATTTCAGACAGGATGACTGCGTCGCGAATATTCTTTTTCCCGGCAAGAAACAGCGCGATGTCACTGGTGCGCTTGCGAATCGTCTTCGGCGCTTTCGACGATTGGGCTTCCGAGGCGGAATCGCTGGCGGCTTGGGCCGTGATCGCTGCGGCAGCAGCGCCAGCAGCTTCAAAAACTCCCATCGTGGATTTCAGATTGCCAACATCGTGGTCAAACACCTTCTGCATGTGCTGTTGGAAGTCACTGTCGGACGCCAATTGCACTTGGCTAAGTTGTCGAGCGCGCTGATCGAAAACCGAACTTTCTGACCGCTTCGCCAAGGGCGCGATTAGAGGTTCGCGCGGTCGTTCCGCTTGTCCCACTTCGATTCCGCCTGGCGTTGCGGACGACGGCAACGGCGGCGGACGTTGGGTTGTATCGCGATTGACCGTGCTTACAGGGCGACGCTTTGGTCGCGGTCGTCGTGGAGGCTGGTTAGCCGGTTGACTCGCCGATCGGTTGGGATCTTCGGGGCGACCTTCGCGCTGGGCTTGGGCATTGCGCAAGAACTCGTCGATTTCAGCCTGTAATGGGTCGCGATCCTGGACACGTTCTTCCGACGGCGGAGCCTCGACCGGGCGAGTTCGGCGCGGCGGAGTTGGTTGAATTTGTTTGGCAAACGCTGAAATCACCCAATACAGCGCCACAACGACGATCGTGCCAACTTCGATCAGCAAACCCCAATTGGCGGCAAAGAGTGGAGTAAGCATGGTAGGCAGTGTGTGATGTCCGGCGGCCTGCAGGTGGCGGGAGTCAGGTCGGCGTCGCGGTGGTGGTGACGCCGGAAATGCTGCGACGCATTTCGGTGTCGGCTTGGATGTTGCGAAGTTTGTAATAATCGAGTATTCCCAATACCCCATCGCGGAATGCCGAGGCAATGGCTTTGGGTACTTCGGCTTCGGCCGCCACTAGCCCAGCACGGGCGCCTTCGATCGAGGCAATATTTTCCTGCTCGAGCGCGACAGCCATGGCACGGCGTTCTTCGGCCTTGGCGCGGGCCAAGCGCATGTCCGCTTCGGCGCGATCGGCTTGCAAGCGGGCGCCAATATTGTCTCCTACCATGATGTCGGCAATATCGATTGAGACGATTTCGAACGCCGTTTGCGAATCGAGCCGCCGGGCCAACACGGCTTTCGAGATGCGGTCGGGTTGGGCGAGGACGTCCATGTGAGAATTCGCCGAGCCGATGGCGCTGACGATACCTTCGCCGACGCGGGCGATGATCGTTTCCTCGGTGGCGCCGCCAATCAATTGATTCAAATTTGTCCGCACAGTCACTCGGGCTTTTACCTTGAGCTGAATCCCATTCTTGGCGACCGCGTCAAGCGACTCTTTGCCCGAGCCGCGCGCGGGACAGTCGATCACTTTCGGATAGACGCTGGTTTTCACGGCTTCGAGCACATCGCGCCCCGCCAAATCGATCGCGGTAGCCAGTTTGTAATCGAGCTTGATCGTTTTCGCTTTGCTCGCGGCAATGATCGCGCGAATCACTAGAGGTACCTTGCCGCCCGCCAGATAATGCGCCTCGAGGGCCCTGCTTGTAATGCCGGTGTCTTCGCCCAGCCCTGCTTGTACGGCCATAATCTTGCTGCGCACGATCACCGCAGGGTTTACTTTGCGAAATGTCATTCCGAGCAAGTCGAAAATTCCAATTCCTGCGCCGGTCGTCACCGATTGAATCCACAAACGAAAGTACCGCGCGAAGACCGCGAAGCCGACTAAGAAAACAATCAACAGTACGATGATGCCGACGATCGTGATAATCGTCATTATTTCGTTATCAATGGCGAAGAGAATCATGGGATCCGCCCAGAAAGATGAAAATATGAAATCAATCGGCCGACAAGGATTTGTCGCGGAATTGCGGCCGGTTCATCCGTCCACGGCATTCCCGGCAACAGTTCACCGTCAGGTTAAATTTTATCGTCGTGCCGCGTCAGGTGGAATGGGCAAACGCTAATCCAGCGGGGGCGGTTCGTACTCAAAATCTTTCCACTTCATCGCCCGGCGGAATGGTTCGACGCGCAAAATCACTTCCCCGTTTTGAAAAATCCGGACCGTACCCGTGGATTCGCTTACAGCCACGGCCACCGCCTTCGTCTTGCGCGAAATCGCGGCCGCCGCCCAGTGCCGTGCGCCCAGCCCCTTGGAAAGCGTGATACTTTCCGCGGAGGCATCGACATAGCGTGACGCTGCTTCGACGGTGCCGTCGGGAGCAACGACGAACGCGCCGTCCATTTGTGCGATTTCTTTAATGCCTTCGCGCACCTTGGGGTCGAACAAGTTGCGTTCTTTGCGGCCGTAGCCGCGCACCGGATCAAACACCAGTGCATGGCTCGTCGCCATTACTTTGCGCGTATCGCCAACCACAAACAAGGTGCCGACTGGTTTGCCTTCTCGCCCTTCGCGGCCAATTTCGACGGCCAAATCCACGACCACTTTCAAGGTGTCAAGTGGCACTTTAGTTTCGAGTTGCCGAAGGTCGGCTACCGTCAAACGTCCTAAGTGCTCGCCAAGATGAATGACGCTGATCGAATCGATCGTTTCGGCTTCAAAGCCGCTGTAAATGGCCACGACCCTCGCGCCCGGAGCAAGAATATCGTCGGCCACGCTTTCCAGCAGCGCCTGAGTCAGCTTTTCGTACACTGGGCTGTCGGCCATATTGAGCACGACCGTCGGAAAACCAGCCTCGCGCGCCCCGTCGAGTTCCGCGGGAAAATCTGCGGCCAAGAGCACGCGCTGATCGCCGCACGCTGCGCGCAGTCGGCCCCATTCTGTTTGGCCTTCGAGCAAGATCAACAGCGCATCGGCGGAAACCACGGCGGCAAGTTGGGCCGCCAAGTCGATGATGCTCTGGAATTGCGAGGTTAGCTTCTGCGTTTTCATGCGTCGTAGAAACGAATCTCTCCGTGAAACGCGGTCGCTGGCCAGGAATTCGCTTGCGGTGGCCATACACCGCTCGCTGCGTCCCGGAGAGTTGCAACGACATTCGAGTGGCATGGTACGGAGTTTAACGGGAATGGGCAAGCTCGTCGTCGAGAGACTGCGGCCAGGTTCCGTTGCCAACTAGCTGCGAACGACGACGCCGAGAAAGGGCGGTGCCCGCAGGGCAACTACTTTTTTCGAAATAACACTTACAGCGATTTCCGCCGATCTCCTATCCTGAATCGCCTCGGCTCCGTCGTAATCGTACTTTGAATGAAAATGTGATTTGCCGTGGCGACCTTCTACTTCCGCTGGCAGCCAAACTCGCTTAGGAGTAGACTAAACTTGTAGCGCATTCCAGGCACGATGCCTTGCCCTCCTTCTCCAAAATTGACCCGCGGCAGACTATGACACCGGGTGTTACACCCTCAACCGCCGATCTACTGGCGACGGCTGCGTTGGCTGAGCCGTTGCCGAATATTGCGGCAATTCCCAGCAGTGCCGAGCAATCGCGGAAATCATATTGGACCGGAAAGGTCGCAATCGTCACCGGCGGATCAAGCGGATTCGGCCGGTCGCTGGCCGCGGCATTTGCCAGGTCGGGCGCCCATGTGGTGATTTCCGCGAGGTCATACGAGGCGTTGGAATCGGCTGCGGACGAGCTTCGGAGATTTGGCACACAAATCCTGGCTGTCCCAGCCGACATTACGCAGAACAATCAAGTGGAATCGCTAGTCGAACACACGATTCGTCATTTCGGCCGACTCGACGTGCTGGTGAATAACGCCGGCCGTTCAGCGCGTGGCACAGCGATCGACGTTTCGCCTGAGGAATTCAATCAGCTCTTGGATCTGAATTTCCTCGGCGCTGTGCGCTGTACGCGAGCTGCGATGCCTCATTTACTGCGAAGCCGTGGGCACTTGGTAAATATCGGATCGTTGTCGGGAAAATCGGCCAGCCGCTATGTTGGCGCATACGCGGCAACCAAGTTTGCGTTAGCCGCTTACACGCAGCAATTGCGGCTGGAGCTATCGCCGCAGGGAGTACATGTGATGTTGGTTTCGTCTGGGCCGATCGAGCGCCGCGATGCTGGCCAGCGATATTCCGATCGACTGCAAGGGCTTCCTGCTCAAGCCGCTAAACCTGGCGCTGGAGTGCGCATCAATCCAATCAACCCCGATAAGCTCTCCCGCGCGATCCTTGTCGCCTGCCGACGACGTCAACCTGAATTGATTTTTCCGGCAATGGCAGGGCTGTTCTTTGCGGTACTCCAGCTTTTCCCGCGGCTCGGCGATTGGCTGGTGCGTCGAATGACCTAAGCCCCTCGTGCGATTTATTGCTTCGTCGAATCCCCTTTTTCGCTGGCTTCCGTGGCGGCCTGCTTCGCTCCGCCCTTGACTTTCGCCTTGGCGGCGGCCAGCAGTTCGTCGAGCTTCTGTTGCTGCTCGTCGGTCAGGATGGCTCGGATTTCGGCATCGCGCTGGAGCAGGACATCCTTCAACTGTTCTTGTAGCTCTTCAATTTTTTCAGAGTATTTCGCTTGAATTGAATAGATCTTTTCTCGTTGAACCTTGTCGACCAGCTTGCCGTAGTGGGCAGGTAGACGGTTGACCGACTTGGCGATTGGCTTCACGTCGTCGGCCTTATCGTCGGCAGCCCAAGTTAGCATTGGCAGGGTTCCCAAGCACAGCACAGCGACCAGCAGATGTTTCTTGCGTGTCATCGATGCACCCCTTAAAAGTAGTAGATCCGATCAATCGAATTGAAACTTGCCCATTGGCGGGGTCAAATCTAATAGCATCGAACCGGCGTTGCAAGCACCTGGGGCGAAAAACGGACGCTTAGATTTCTGGGAATCTTTTGCCGATAGGAGCAAAAACAGTATTGCCACGAGCGACGCCTACGAATAGCCTTAGGTGGTTGGACTTACCTCCTACGAAATGACTCTATGTTGTTTCTGTATGAGAGATATGACGTTCTCCACGGAAGCCATTCAGCGTTTGACCAAAGCATGGTTTGCCCCATACCAAGACTGACCAATTGCCGTCGCTTGGTGGCGATTTCGGCCGCCATCCTGCTGATGTTTCCCGTCACGCCGGCGGGGATGGGGTTGTTGCGCAATGCCACGGAGGATTCGGAGCGGCCCGCGAGCGCATCAGAAGAATTGCCACATGGCGGCTCACTTTCGATGTTCGAATGCAGGATCCGACCACAATCGCGCCATCGGACGACTAGCGCTCGAATTCTCGTTTCGCTGACTGATGAAACTGCTGCTTGGCAACTAGTCATTCAAGCTCCGCACTCTAACGTTGACTCCGAATGCTTCTCTCTGCCGCTGCGCTGTTGATCGGCATTGCGCCGTCGCCGGACGGCATCTGTTTGCTCGTGGCTGCCCGCCATGCGAGGCACTGGTTTTTGGCGACGTTCGCCGTTTGCACGAGCGCATTCATTTCAATGGCCGACGGTGCGCGATCCTTTGCGCACGGTATCACCCAATAGAGAGAAGATTCACATGTTACAAGAACTTATATCCGGAATTCATCAATTTCAGCATCAAATTTTTGCCGGTGAGCGGACATTTTTCGAACAGTTGGCCGAGGGGCAAAGCCCCAAGGTGCTGTTCATTACCTGCTCCGATTCCCGCGTAAACCCCAATCTCATCACGCAAACCAAACCGGGCGACCTGTTCATCCTGCGGAACATTGGCAACATTGTTCCGCCCTTTACGCCCAATACCGCCGATGGCGCGACGGCGGCGGCCGTCGAATACGCCGTCACGCAATTGAATGTCGATTCGATTATCGTCTGCGGTCATTCGCGCTGCGGCGCCGTCGAAGGGCTGCTTAACAAGGAGGGGCTGAAGACCATGCCCAGCGTCGCCGGCTGGCTGGCCCACGGCGAAAGCGCGCGGCGTATTGTCGAGGAAAATTACAAGACGCTGACGAACGAGCAGCGTTTGAATATCGCCGTCCAAGAGAATGTGCTCTGTCAAGCGGAAAACTTGCGCACTCATCCGGCGGTTGCGGTGCGAACGTCGCGCGGCAACCTGCAGATTCATGCTTGGGTCTACAAGCTCGAGACCGGGCAAGTGTTCGCTTATAGCCCCGAAGTCGGCCAGTTCACGTCGGTGGGCGAATGCCAGCCGACACCGGTCAACGGGCGGCGACTCGATGCCGTTGCGATCTGATTCGAGCCTGTCCGAAAAGCATCTGGAGGAGACGAAGTCCTTCGTCGAATGCCGCGCGTCTTTGGCGCGGTCCTAGAAAAATAGCCCGCTCCTCCAAGGCTCTTCGGATAGGTTCTGTTGGATCTCTCAAATTGCTGGCGTCGCCAGTAATTCAACAAGGCTCTCATAAGGGTGCGCAGCTATGGTGAAGCAGATTCCGATTGACAATGCGAAAGCGATATTGCGACACAACGGTGGGCTGTTGCCGTCGCGCAAGTCGCTCTTGCACGACTTCATGGCCTCGATTGTCGTCTTTCTTGTGGCGTTGCCTTTGTGTATGGGCATCGCCGTGGCCTCGAATGCGCCGATCGCGGCCGGCCTGATCACCGGCGTCATCGGCGGATTGGTGGTAGGGGTGCTCGCCGGCGCGCCGCTGCAAGTAAGCGGCCCAGCCGCCGGTTTGAGCGTGCTGGTTTATCAGCTCGTCCATGAGTTCGGCTTGGAAGCTTTGGGGTTTGTCGTCGTGATTGCGGGGCTCGTACAGTTGATCGCCGGCGCGCTGCGGCTGGGACAATGGTTTCGCGCCGTTTCGCCTGCCGTCGTGCAAGGAATGCTAGCTGGCATTGGCGTACTCATCCTGGCGAGCCAGTTTCACGTCATGGTCGACGATAGCCCGCGCGCCAGCGGTATCGAGAATCTTGCGTCGATCCCGGAGTCGTTTTGGAAAGGGGTTGTGCCCGGCGACGATACGACGCACCATTACGCTGCGCGAATCGGTGTGCTCACAATTATCATTCTCGCAGGCTGGAAGCTCGCCGCGCCGAAAAGGCTGCGGATAATTCCCGCGCCGCTCGTGGCCGTCGTTGCTGCTACGCTGCTGGCCGACGTGCAAAATCTCGCGATTAAGTTCGTCGAATTGCCAGGCAACCTGCTGCAGGCCATCAAGCTGCCGACGTGGGAAAGTTGGCGGCTGATCGGCGATAAGGGCGCTACCTTGGGGGAGATTCTGCTGGCCGGAATCACTTTTGGATTCGTCGCAAGCGCAGAAACGCTGTTGAGTGTGACCGCCACCGATCGCCTCCACCAAGGGCCGAGAGCAAAATATGATCGTGAGCTGATGGCCCAAGGGATCGGCAACGTACTTTGTGGCTGCGTGTCGGCGTTGCCCATGACCGGAGTGATTGTGCGCAGCACGGCCAACATCGATGCTGGCGCGAAGTCGCGCTGGTCGGCTGTACTACACGGTTGCTGGATCCTGCTGTTTGTCAGCACATTGCCACACGCCTTGCAGTTAATTCCGAAAGCGTGCTTGGGCGCTATTTTGGTTTATACGGGTTACAAATTGGTGGCTCCACGCGCCGCCAAGAGCTTGCTGGCTTATGGTAAGAGCGAGTTTCTGATCTATCTGACGACGCTGGTATTGATTGTCCTGGCCGATCTGCTCACAGGCGTCCTAATCGGCATCGGCATGTCGTCGGCCAAGCTGTTGTACACCTTTTCGCACGTCAAAATCGACCTCCGCCACGATCCGGCGGCGAATGAATGTCGCTTGCGGCTGGGAGGAGCGGTTACCTTCTTGCGATTGCCGAAGCTGGCCGAGACGTTCGAGAATTTGCCCCCTGGCTGCGCATTGCACGTCGATATCAGCCGCGTCGACTATATCGATCACGCCTGCCTCGACCTATTGATGAACTGGCAGCGGCAGCACGAAGACCGAGGCGGAACGCTCAACATCGACTGGGGTCAATTGCATACGAAGTTTTTTAATGGCCCAAAGGGGAGACTCACGCAAGTCGATCCGATTTCGCTGCCAGACACAAGACAGCGACAGGCATTTCAACACTCGTAGTATCGGCCGACCAACTTAGTTTGCGTGCCGACGCCGGCGAGCACTTCGATGGTTCGCAATCCCCACTTGCAATGCAATCAACAGGCACAACCAACCAGCGGCCGGTTCGGGAACCGGTGCCGCAGAAGGACCGGGGACGTAGGGAAAATTGGTTTGCCAGATCACGAAATCGGCCCCGTCGACATCGCCATCCCAGTCGGCATCCCCTTCGGTAATCGTTTTGCCGCTGACGGCAGGGAAGTTGGTCTGCCAGGCGACAAAATCGGCCCCATCGACGTCGCCATCGTTGTCAAAGTCCCCTGGAACTGGCACCATGCCAGGTTTTACCAGTGTGCCGCCTTGATAGGGAATCTCGAAGACGCCGTTGGGAAAGAGGCTGTTAAGATGGATCCATTGGCCGCCTTGGAATGCATAGACATTGAGATTGCCGAGTTCGAACCTCGAGCCACCGAGCAATTCCAGCCCGTCCATGCCATTGACGCCATATAGATAGAGCGCTTCGGACTGATTGCCGACCCGATTACCATTGTTGGCCCAATCGACGAGCTGAACGGTCGTATCATCGCTGGCGGTTCCGACGACCAGCCGCCCCAAGCCAAAATTCCCGGACGAACTGCCGAGCAGTCCAAGGTCTGTGCCGGCCGCCTCCAGTCGCTGCGTGCCGCCGCCGTCCAGATAGACAATGCCGGTACTCGTGCCCAACTTGCTTTCATCGGTGTAACCCCAGCCGAAATTTCCATGGATGTGGATGGACGATGCCGATGCCATGGATAACTCACCAGCGTCGTATAAGTACAAGTAGCCATCAATAGTGACATTGCTGCTGGGGGAAGTGATGTAGAACTGGTTGGTCGTGCCAAACGCGAGCTTGCCGGTCGCCAGCGTCGAACCGGCACCGATTTGCAGGCGCGTCGCCCCGAGATGAAAGTAATGCATGTTATTCAGCAGAATCTGTCCGCCGGTATCGGCGGTTAATGTCAGCCGGCTGTTGTTCGGTCCGGTAATGGTGGCCACGTTCGACAGGTCGATCGTGCCGGTATTGCTGGCCCGGATCGTGTGGTAGTAACCAGGACCGATGCCGTCGTTGATGTTCTGCAAGCTCGACAGGTTCAGCGCACTGCCGGCGCCGTCGGCAGAGAAGATGTCCGTATGCGCGTTGATTCCCGTGGCGCTGTAGGAAGTGACCGCCGCCGGCAAGGTATAGGTCGAGCCGGCGCTGACGGCAATTCGGCTGTTGCTCACGTCGATGAGTGCCGGCGCGCTGATCGCCCCGCCGTTGAGATTGACTTGGCTCCTGGTCAAGCTCGTCAAGGCCGACAGCGTGATCGTCTTGCTCGCGGCAGCGTCGAATTGGGTTTTGGTTGCCGTGGTGAGGTTTGGCAGCGTAAACGAGTTCTGGAACGCAAAACGGACGTTGGCATCGGCGTCGGTCTGAGCGTTCGTGATGGTTTGCAGGCCGTTCAAATTGATGCTGCCGCCAGTCTCGGTGACGAGCGTCAATTGGCTGTTGTTCGGGCCGGTGATGGTGGCCACGTTCGACAGGTT
>JADZDJ010000037.1 GCA_020851115.1 Pirellulales bacterium | reverse complement strand
TCGCGGCAAATTGTCCGCATTTACCCGAGGATTTTCACCAGCTCATTTCCACCGCAAAATTATTTTCGCGAATCGGCGCCCGCGACAAGCCTGCATTGTTCTCGCGGGTTTTCGCCAAGTCCGCCCTTTCGTGGTCGCCCGGTGGACGGAACGTTCCGGCGGGCGGCGCAACGGCGCTTCCGCGCGTGCGGTGGTCATGGGCAGGCCGGCGCGGCGGTACAACTCAGTCGCGGAACCTTGACCGGCGGCGTTGCTTCGCCTGTCGGCGGCTCGATTGCCGCTCGTCGCGGCACGCTGGTTTTCGCGAACGTTGAGCCACGATCTCCTCGGCGAGCCGGGACGTTGAGGAACACTTCATGCCCATCGAATGCCCTGAACATCCGCCGGAAGACGACGATCAGCCTTCGGCATGACCCCAGCGCTCGGCCGCTGCCTTTTTGGCAATGGTTTTGCGTTTCGCCGACGACAGCTTCGCGGCCCTAGCTTTACCACCCTTCAGCCCTCCCAGCCTACCTAGAGCATCCGCGGCTGGATTCTTTGCTGGTGCTTTCGACTTCTTGGCTGGATCAGCATCTGGCACAACCGCGTCCAAGAACAGAGCGGGCGAACGGCTGCGTGCCTTTTTGCTTGTTTGAGCGTTTAGGCATATCACGATTTTACATCACCTCGCGTGAAAAAACCGTAATTTGAATCTGACGGACTACCACAAATTCGTTTCACTACCACTGCATCAGGCATTCCGATAGAATGCTCGAGTTCCTCCAATCGAAGCAATAGCAATTCGGTAATTTATTGTCTTACAGCTCCTTAGCGTTAGCCAGCCGTGTCTAAAGATCTCAAACCAATTCTCGAAGCCTGGGAACACAACCCTGAGCAGTTTTCAGTTCGCATCATTCAAGGTGATGACGGCCACGACAAGATTCAAGTACGTCTCGATTTGGGCGTGCTGCAAATGGAAATCGATGGCCGCCCCGATGGACAACGCCCTGAAGCGCAGCAATCGTGGTTCGACGTCTTTCGCCAGCGACAAGAAGACCACGACCGGGCCAACCCCGATGCCGCTTCTTTTCAGCTTTCATCCGGCGACTGCCAACTGCTGATGCGCGAAGGCGTCCAATACTACCATCGGTACATCAGCTTCTGGCATTTGCAGCGGTATGAACTTTGTGCGCGAGACACTGCGCGCAATTTGAAGTTGTTTACCTTCGTGCGCGAATTTGCAGCGCGCGACCAAGACCGCTTGATGTTCGACCAATATCGTCCATATGTCATCATGATGCATAGCAAGGCCGTCGCCACGCCGCTGGTGGAGCTGCATCAACACGATGCGGCCATCCAAGTGGTCGACGCCGGCATTGCCGCCATTCGCACGTTTCTCGAACAGTACGGCCAACTCGATAAGGCTGATCGCTGCAACGAACTAACTCACCTGGAGCGCTGGCGCGACCAGCTCGCCGTTCGCATGCCCGCCCTGCCTCTGCCGCCGCTCAACCCAATCAATCAACTCCGAGCAGAACTGAAACAAGCGATCGACAATGAAAACTTCGAAGAAGCGGCACGCTTGCGCGACGAACTACGACGAATCACCGATTTAGGGTAATTCTTGGAAAAAAATGCGTCCACGTTTTTCTCCGCCGCAGTATTAGCCAGCATTTCCCCGTGCGCCGCGACAAGGTGTTGGTTTTCGTGGGTAAACACTTTCCGTCGTTGATGACGTGCTAGCACACGCGAAGTTGTCGCATTTTCGGCAAAATCGTTAACCTCCACTTATTCTCCGTGCCGAGAATCCTGACGTAGGCGCGCGAATTCTCGTCCGTGCGTCACGTATCCGAGCCTCTCTGAGGCTCTCGAACTGCACTGGTAATTTCACTCCGCCACGAAGGAAGGGCCACATGCGCCGCCTGCTTACGCTGTCGTTGTTGCTAATCGCTGCCGGCTCTGGCTGTCGAATGTGCGCCAGCCCCTACGATTATTGTGGCCCTGTCGTTGACGATGGCTGTTGCGGAGGCGAGTACCAGAATTACGCGCCGCGCTATCATGGCGCGCCCGCCACCAACGACAGCGTCATTGACGGCTCTCAAGACCAGATTTACTACGAGAGCAGTCGGCCGAAGACGCCGAAGACGGCTACCAAAGCCAAGCGATTTCCGAGCGCCGTGCCGGCGGCTACTCTACCACGACAAGCGAAGCAGCCCAACAGCGTCCGCAGTTATTAACCCCACCACTCGATCTTCTTGCAGCCACCTCTTGCCACTGCTGCACTGGTCGCTTAGGGTATTGGTGTCCAATCGCAGTAAGTGATTGGCCCGACCTCGGCGGACCAAGAAATGGGGCTGGCCATGAATGACACCTCTGAAGTTGCGCACGATGGTTGTCCGATAGTCTCGCTTGTCGAATCGGCGCCAACGACCGTTGTCGGAATTCTAAAGCGGCTCGGCCCAGGCATAGTCATCGCGCCTTGATCGTCGGCAGCGGCGAACTAATCGCCACGACGAAAACCGCGGCAGAAGCCGGATTGGCGCTCCTCTGGCTGATCGTCATCGCATGTGTCATCAATGTCTTTGCTCAGGTTGAGTTTGGCCGTGCGTGATGCGTTGAGTGTCAGTGGACGCGTTAAAACCGGCCAATCCTGAGGAGCGATGGTTCGCACGTAGCCTTCAGCAAACTCTTGCTGAAGGAGCCCTACGATGGCGAATCGACTCACGATGGCCCAAATCGACACAATCGTTACTCTCCATAAGTCCGGCCACTCGAATCGCCGGATTGCCCAGCTGACCGGCATTCACCGCGAGACGGTCGGCAAGTATGAGCGATTATTCGCTCGCTTCGTTGCACCAATTCCGAACGGAGAGATCGCCCCATGAATGCCCTGCTCACTGACGCCCTCAAGCAACTGCGGCTGGGTGGACTGGCCGAATCGCTGCCGATCCGCTGGCAAGAAGCCCAATCCAACCGGCTGGCCCATGCCGAGTTCTTGGAGTTGGTGTTGCAAGATGAATTGGCCGTTCGACGCCAACGTCAAATCGAACGGCGGATGAAGATCGCCGCTTTCCGGGAGCTCAAGTCGCTGGAGGATTTTGATTGGGAATTTAATCGTTCAATCAAACGCAAGCAGATCTTCGATCTGGCCAGCGGCGGCTTCGTCCGGCAGCACAAAGACGTGTTGTTGTTGGGACCGCCGGGCGTGGGCAAAAGCCATCTGGCCCATGCGCTCGGCTTGGCGCTGGTGAACGCCGGCTTGACCGTCTTGTACCGTTCGATCTTCGACGCAGTGCGCGACTTGCTGCACGAGGAAACATTCGAGGGGCACGACCGCGTGATGGCGAAGTATCTGACGCCCGATCTGTTGATTTTGGACGATATGGGCATGAAGCAATTGCCCAAAAAATCGGGCGAGTTTTTGCTCGAGATTGTCATGCGCCGACACCAGGGCAAAAGCACGCTCTTGACTCCGCTGATCCAAACCCCGGTCCGTACACCAGTTCGTCTCCCGGCTTTGGCAACAATCTGGCGATTTTCAGCCCGCACTACGGCGGCCAGTATCCTGTTGTCCTGACATCGTTCGCGAGCAGTGTTGGCTACAACGAAGGCCAACCCTCAAGTAGCCCGGTGGGAGGCAATTCGGCGCAGACAATTCTGGCCTATCTAGGACATGAACCGACCGCTTTACCTCAGCCCGTGGAGAAAGAAGATCCTGAACCCGGCTTATTCACACCAAATTCGCAAAAATGTTGAAACCTTTCGTGATCTCCGGGGGTTCATAGAGTATTCGCGTCGGAACAGGAACCACCAGGAGGTCACGCAATGGGTGAAGCGCAGGCCCCGTTCTGGCAGGTCCTGGTCGAATGCCTCGGCCGCTGGAAGCTACCAGACCGCTTCCCGGAGCCGCGCGGTCCACGCCACCGCGACTGGATGCCGCTTCCGCGCTATGCGTTCCGGGCGGAAATGCGGCGTGAATAACGCGCCCCGCCGGAAGGCGGGTTGGCGAAACCGGTGAACCGCACGAACAGCACACACGGGGGTAAGGGGGCGGTTCGCGCCCTCGACGCTTCCCGCCCGCTCCGCCGCCGGCAAAGCCGCAAAGGCCCCGCGCGGTGAATAAGTCGGGATCAGAACATTCACATCACGGCTGCTCAATTCCGCCCACAAGTGGCTGCATTTGATTCGCCCGATGACATCGCCGGCACGCCCCACCCGCTGTCAATTCCAAAAAGCACTTCTACACAATTCAACAAACGATGCAAACCGCAGGCTGCACCCACGCTTGGCTAGCAGACGATTCCGGTATATGATTACATCGTGAAATTCGTCACAATGCCCCCCTTCAAAGTCTCGCCGTTTGTGTCTCTCGATTGAACGGCTAATGGTATATGGCAAAGCAAGGTCCACGCAAAAAGTTGCCGAAGGAGTTGGCGGTCATCAACGCCGACAACTGCACAGGATGCGAGGCATGTATTGAGGTCTGCCCGGTCGATTGCATCATGAAGATTCAGCAATACGACCAGTTTCAGAACTTGCAAAGCTTCTGCCAGATCGATCTGGAGCGCTGCGTGGGCTGCGAAGTTTGCGTCCATATTCCGGGGAAGAAATCGAACCCCTACGACCTAAAGGTTTGCCCCTGGGATGCCATCGAAATGGTGCCGACCGAGCAGGTAGCCCAAGTGGTCGCTCAAATCGGCGGGCCGCCGGAATACATTCACGCCAACTGGGACCGGCTGGTGGGAACGGCGCAGCATTTGGCCGAGTTGAAGGCGACAAGCTGACAGCGGTCGCTCTTAAGCCATCGGCCGTCGCCTTTAACGAGAATCGCCGACGCCAAGCGTTCGCTGCTGATCGCAGTTCGCTACATTGCTTACGGCCCAGCCGCTTGCACTTCCGGTCCGGCCTGGTCGGCATATTGGGAAAAGTTTTCGCGGAACAAGCCGGCGAGTTTCTTGGCCGTCGCTTCGTAGTCGCCCTTGCTCTTCCAGGTTGCGGCTGGCTGTAAGATGTCGACCGGCACTCCGGAACATTGGGTGCAATAGTCGAGTTTGAAGTAAGGATCTCGCGCGGTTGGCATATCTTTCAGCGAACCGTCGTGAATCGCATCGATGATGGCCCGCGTGTACGCGAGCTTCATCCGCGAGCCGGTTCCGTAAGCGCCGCCGGACCAGCCGGTGTTGACTAGCCAGGCCTGCGCGCCGTGTTTTCGCAAACGCGCGGCGAGCAGCTTGGCGTAGACCGTTGGATGTCGCACGAGGAACGCCGCGCTGTAGCAAGCAGAGAAAGTAGCCTGCGGCTCCTTTACGCCCACCTCGGTGCCGGCGACGCGGGCGGTATAGCCGCAGAGGAAGTGATACATCGCCTGCTCGGGCGTTAATCGGCTCACCGGCGGTACGACGCCGAAGGCATCGCAAGTGAGAAAGATAATGTTTCGCGGATGATCGCCGATGCAGGGCACTTTGGCGTTGTCGATGAACTCGATGGGATACGCGGCCCGAGTGTTTTCGGTAATGCTGGCGTCGTCGAAATCGACGGCGCGCGTTTCGGGGTTAAACGCGACATTTTCCAGCACGGTACCGAAGCGAATGGCATCGTAGATTTCAGGCTCGCCCTTGCGCGAGAGATGTATGCACTTCGCGTAACAGCCCCCTTCGATGTTGAATATACCGCTGTCGCTCCAGCAATGTTCGTCATCGCCGATCAACCGACGACGCGGGTCGGCCGAGAGCGTGGTTTTGCCTGTGCCCGAGAGGCCGAAGAAAAGCGAGACATCGCCTGAATCCTGATTCGTCCCTCGACCCTCACCCGTCATCCCTTCATTGGCCGAGCAATGCATTGACAGCACGCCTCTCCCTGGCATGATGTAATGCATCAGCGTGAAGACGCCCTTTTTCATTTCGCCGGCATATTCGGTGCCGAGGATCACCATTTCGCGGCGCTCCATCGAAATGTCGATGCTGGTGCGCGAGGTCATTTGGTGCGTATGCGGATTGGCTGGGAATTGGCCGGCATTGTAAATGACGTAGTCGGGCTGACCGAAGTCGGCAAGCTCCGCCGGAGTTGGCCGGATCAGCATGTTGCGCATGAACAGCGCATGATATGCCCGCGAGCAGATGATGCGCACTTTGATGCGATAGTTCAGATCCCAGCCAGCGAAGCCATCGAATACATATAACTGTTCGCGCGTGTTGAGATAGTCGATCGCCCGTTGGCGATTGATGACAAACACCTGCTCGTCGAGCTTGATGTTGACCGGTCCCCACCAAATGCTACTGGCGCTGTCGGGATGATCGACGATCCGCTTATCGAGCGGACTGCGGCCAGTTTTCGTGCCGCTGCGAATCATCAGCGCGCCGCTGTCGGCGATCGCAGCCGCCTCGTGAATTACCGCGTCTTCGTAGAGCGGCGCAGGAGGGGCGTTTCGCACGACCCTTTCAACGGTGATTTCCTGGGCCAAGAGATCAAGTGTTTGAGCCATCCGTCGGTTCTCCGTATCCTGAAAAGAATCCATGATTGTAAAGTGGAATGCGTTATGGGCCAACGGGGGTATTCATCGACTTTTCTCGCCAACGGCGTCGTCAGCGCTCCTTGCGTCTACGCTACACTGCAATGGCCCGCGATTTTCCGAAATACACCACCGTGACTGGGCAATGTATCAGGCATGCCATCGAATTGATTCAAACCATCGGATTGTGGAAATCGTAATGATTTTGTGCCGGGGTGCGCGCCTGGAACTCGTGAAAAACAGCGGCCAATTCGGCTTGTTGCAACTTTGCGGTTTCGACTATCTTGAACGTTCAGCGAGCTTGTTGGGGCTTGATACGACTGCCGCCCCGACACCGTTCAACCATCATCCAGGGAAGAGGATTCTTGAAGTCATGCAAACCTTATGGAAATCGAGTATCATCGTGGGCCACAGCTCGATCATTGGGATGGGTCTACTTGCTCTATCCCTGCCGCTAGCAGGCTGTGCCCCAGCGCCGACCAGTTCCGCGGGCATCGCTACTCATAGCGATGCAACGTCTGCTGCGCCAGAAATCGTTCCTGCCGGCAAGCCATCGTTGGCCGTCGCAAGTGCGTCATCCAACGGCGGCAACCAACCAACCTCTACAGAGAAAGTCATCCACGACGTGAAATCTGCTAGATCGTCAACTTCCGCCGTGCCGCACGCACTCGATCAAGTTGCTCCACTTATTCCGCGGCAAGTGCTGTTCGGCAATCCCGACAAGCAATTTGCGCGAATCAGCCACGATGGCAAGCAACTCGCCTATATGGCTCCAGTCGATGGCGTGATGAATGTTTGGGTTGGACCGATCGACAACCCCGACGCGGCCAAGCCGGTCACGCAAGAGAAAGTGCGCCCGATCCCCGGTTACTTTTGGGCCTACACGAATACCCATATTCTCTACGCACAAGACACCGGCGGCGACGAAAATTTCCACGTGTTTGCCGTGAACTTGGCGACTGGCAAGACGACCGATATTACGCCGCTGAAAGATCCCAGTCGAAAGATTGACATCGCAACGGCAGAAGCAGACCGCAAACAGACGCCGGAAGAAGAAAAGGTTCGCGCCGAGATTCAAGAAGTGAGCTGGAAGCAGCCGGACAAGGTTTTGGTCGCCTTAAACGAACGCAATCCGCAATTTCACGATCTCTATCTCGTCGATATCAATACCGGCGAGCACAAGCTAGTCCAGGAAAACCCGGAATATGCCGGTTTCCTTACCGACGAAGACTTCCGCGTGCGCTTCGCGTCGCAAATGACTCCCGACGGGGGCAGCTTGCTGCTCAAGCCCGATGACAAAGGAGGCTGGAAAGAGTTCATCAAAATTGGCATGGACGATTCGATGACCACCAGCCCGGCCGGATTTGACGAATCGGGCGATGTGATGTATTTGCTCGATAGTCGCGGTCGCGACACTGGATCGCTGAAAACATTGAATCTGAAAACCGGTGAAGAAAAACTAGTCGCCGAGAATCCATTGGCCGACGTCGGCGGTATCATGCTGCATCCGACTAAGAACACGATTCAAGGCGTATCATTCACCTACGAGCGCACCAAGTGGCAATTCTACGATAAAGAGGTCGAAGCCGACTACAACCGCTTGAAAAAGCTGGCCGATGGCGAAATCACCATCGCCAGCCGCACGCTCGATGACCGTCATTGGATCGTCGCCTTCCTGATGGACGACGGCCCGGTGCGCTACTATTACTTTAATCGCGACTCGCAAGAGCCGAAGTTCTTATTCACCAATCGCAAGGCGCTCGAAGCTCAGCCGTTGCAGAAAATGCACTCGGTGGTGATCGAAGCCCGCGACGGCCTGAAACTGGTCAGCTATTTGACACTGCCGCCGGGAAGCGACCTCGACGGCGATGGTCATCCGAATGCTCCGGTGCCGATGGTGCTGAATGTTCATGGCGGCCCCTGGGCCCGCGACAGTTGGGGTTTCGATCCGGAACATCAATTACTGGCCAACCGCGGGTACGCCGTGCTGAGCGTCAACTACCGCGGCTCGACCGGCTTCGGCAAGCAGTTCATCAACGCCGCCAATAAGGAATGGGCCGGCAAGATGCACGACGATTTGATCGATGCGGTCGATTGGGCCGTCCGAGAAAAAATCGCCGATCCGGAAAAAGTGGCAATCTACGGCGGCAGCTACGGCGGTTATGCTACGCTCGTGGGCCTTACGTTCACACCCGACAAGTTCGCTTGCGGTGTCGATATCGTCGGCCCATCGAGCTTGTTTACCCTCATCAACAGTATTCCGCCCTACTGGGCTCCGGCGCTCGACATGTTCAAGACGCGCGTCGGCGATCCTACGACGGCGGATGGCAAAGAATTGCTCGAAAGCCGCTCGCCGTTGACGAAGGTCGAGAACATCAAGCGGCCGCTGCTGGTCGGGCAGGGGCAAAACGACCAGCGCGTGAAAGTGGACGAAGCCAATCAGATTGTCTATGCCATGCAGCAGAAGCACATTCCAGTCACCTACGTGCTGTTTCCCGATGAGGGCCACGGCTTCCACCGGCCGGAAAATAGCTTGGCCTTCAATGCTGTGGCGGAAGCGTTCTTAGCCGAGCACCTCGGTGGCCGCTACGAGCCGATCGGCAATGCGTTCACGGGCTCGACGATCACCGTGCCTGCGGGTGAAAGCAACATACCGGGATTGAAGGAAAGGATGAAAGCGATCGGTACGACTACAGAATCACCAGGCATTGGCCATGAGCCTATTCAGAAAGGCTGATAGGGCGGGAATCCCTTCGCCGATTGAGCCAGAATAGCGGCAACGTGCGAAGGGATTCATCTTCAACAAACGCTGTTCACATCGGCTCGAACAGTGCTCACATCGCTTTGCGAGTTTGAAAGTATCCGTCTTTCAAAAACACGGAGAGAAGCTGGCAAACTGTTGTCGGACCTTGCCTGCAATGAAATCTTGCTGGAATGCCTCAATTTCTGATCCAGTCGTTATTTGAGTATGGGCTGGGTAAAAATCCGCGGAACAATAGCACGTTTTGGTCGTTTTTTAATGCTTGTCAACGATCCAGGATAAATAATCCTTCCCACCGGCCAGAATAATATGAAATCGATCCTCGGCTCACCGTTGCGCCGTCATATACCAGAACTGGACGGAGTTCGAGGCCTGTCGATTCTGCTCGTTCTTCTCTATCACTATTGGAGCTATCAAGGAGCTAGTCCGATTGGTCAACCCATCGGACGACTAGCAGGAATCGGTTGGTGCGGTGTTGATGTGTTTTTCGTGTTGAGCGGATTTCTAATCACCAGCATTTTGTTGAATACAAGGACCAAGCCGAACTATTGGTGGAACTTTCTGGTGCGCCGCGGGCTGAGGATTTTTCCGTTGTATTATGCCGTGTTGACAGCGATTCTATTAGCCGGTTGGATCGCGGGGGGGGGGGGGGGGGGTGAAATAAAAAT
>JADZDJ010000036.1 GCA_020851115.1 Pirellulales bacterium | reverse complement strand
CTTCAACAGGTCAAACAGCAGAGTCCTGGCATTCGCTTGCCATGCGCTAGTCTCGTCGGGCGTGCTGGCGGAAAAGTGCAATTTTGGCGAAGCCTTTTCCGCCGCGGATGCAATTCCAACGAAATAGATCGAGCCTAGCGCCGCGAGTAGTCCGGTCGCGACAAATCGTTGCAGATTCATTCCAATTCTCCAAGTAGTTGATCGCTTTCGAAAAAACCTCTAGTTTGCGGAGTCGTCGATTGTACCACCGTCGGCACGCGACGATAGTCGGATATGCGAGATGATATTGACATCGACGCTGATCGGACGCACGCTGCCATCGCACATCGCGAAATTCACGATTCCCGCATGAGCGCTGCCAAAGCGCCACGAGTCACTGAACCCTGCTCGATCTTGCAGAGGCGGATAATAGCTTTGTGGCGGATTGAGATCCGGGTCGGTTGTCCAACGTACGTTGTCCCAATCGTAGCCGCCAAACAAAGTTTCGTTGTCGCCAGAATCTTGGCCATTATCGTAGAACTGCGGGTTCATGTATTTTTCACCGAGCAGATACGTTTTTGATGTGCCGTCGAGAATTTCCGCAATTTTCAGATTCCTTGCGCCGCACAATGTTCCATCGCATTTGCTCGTGTCGGGCCATTTTTTTCTTGCATCAAATTTCTTGATGGCAACGTCAACCGTCGTACCATTCGTTGCGGCACACCAATCGAACCAGGTATTCGGACGTGGACGCCATGTGCCACCGTTGGCGGCATAGTCGGTCTTCGCCACGAGATTGGGAGTTCCGGGAGCAATGCGAGCGTTGATCCCACTGCCTCCTGGATACACGCCGACTGGGCGACGCGACGGGCAATAAAACGCCGAAACCGGTTGCCTGATCAGATTGACCATGGCGGCTTCCTTTTCGGTTGGGGGCAGCCCAGCACCGGTCTGGCGGCTGCTGGTTTCCTCGAGAAACGGGGTGATATTGTAGCACCAACTACCGGGTTGATTTCGGCCATAACCCATGTCCGGATCGCCAACCCACCAATAGGTCCACCCGCCCGCGGGCATTTTCTTGTGCGCACTTTCGTGGTTCAAATGCGCTAGCGCCAACTGTTTCAAATTATTGATGCATTGCGATCGTCGTGCTGCCTCGCGCGCCGCTTGGACGGCGGGCAAAAGCAGCGCGATCAAAATGCCGATGATCGCGATCACGACAAGTAGTTCCACGAGCGTAAACCCCACGGTTCCAGATCGCTTCCTCGTTCGCTGCAACTGACGGTTCATTACAAATCCTCCCAACGGCAAACGACAATCCATCGATTAGTAAAGCGCCGCTTCTCTGTTCCGAAAGCGGCCGCGGCCTAAACCGCTGCGGGCTAAGCCGCGGCCGACCCGATCGCGATTGCGCTATTCAAATCTTCGGCATCGAACTTAGACCGCCGATGCTCGCATTCTTCGGGCGAACAACAGGCCAAACGCACTCAGTAGGGCGAGCGCAACAGCATTTGGCTCGGGCACGGGCGCTGAGCCTGGGCCTGGCGCTGTGTAGGGGAAGTTCGTTTGCCAGATCACGAAGTCGGCGCCATCGACCGCGCCATCGCCGTTCGCATCGCCATCGGCGAGCGTCGCGCCGCTGGCCGTGGGGAAGTGCGTCTGCCAAGCGACGAAATCGGCGCCGTCAACGTTCCCGTCGCCGTTAAAATCGCCTTGATGCGCCGGCGGCACGATCGAGTTGTACTCGATGACAATCCCTGCCAACGTGGTGCGAGTGAAGTCGAGCGTATCGGGGTTGGTGTACTCGTTGGCACCCGCAAGGTGGACGGTCAACGTATCGCCGGTGAACGTCGTCGTGCCTGTGCCCATACCGGCTACCGAGACATACGGGTTATGTGTATTTGGATCGTCATCGACTTCCAAGGCCTGGGCCGGCGACCAATAGTTTGGATGATCGTCCAGAATTGAAAACGACACCGTCTCTGAATGGGACGCATTGTCGGAGACCGTGGCTGGCGTGAAAGCATGAACTCCAAAATCCAAATCGTACGGATTACCGTTCTGAGCGGATGCCAACAGCTTGACGGTATAGCCCGAAGCGATGCTGCTCAGCCCCGAGATGGTCACATTGATATCCTGGGCAGGCCACGGGGTTCCATATTCGCCTTCCGCGGTGGCAAAGAGGAAACCAGACAACACGACGTGCTCGCCGGAAACCGGCTGACCATTGTTCGCGGCAACGGGACCGTTCACATAGAAGCCCTCTTGCCAACCGCCTTCGGGGCCATAGATGTCTGGGTTGCCATCCATCGGATTTTCATCGACGGTTTCAAACTGGTTGGCATTGGTGAAGCCAAATGCGGCCCACGAGTAGCCCGTTCCCGGCGCGTCTGGCGGGCCATCGTACGATTGGAAGGCAATATCGACCGAACCTGCCCCCATCGACGCGGGCTTGAAATTCACCGAACTCGGCGCTCCTGGCAAGTAAGAAGTACTGGGAACCGGCGCAGGTTCATACCAGTCGGCCGCCGCGACCCCATACGCCGAGGCAAAGCCGGGCGTGCCGTGGGCGCTTGTGCCATTGGCTGGATTCACATAATACGGACCCCAGCCGTCAAGGTCGCTGCCAAAGTGCATACCAAAACTTGCCGCATTTGCAATTGAACTCGACCAAGCCAAGCCGAGCAGGCAACCGGCCGCAATCAGGGCGGTGCATCGTGATCCACTTGAGACTCTCATTCGATCCTCCTTCAGGTGCATGGAAAAGAAACGATTCATCTAGGGTGCCGTAGACGTTGCCATTCTTCAGGTTGAGGGAAGGAAAGCAAGATGCCACGAGCCGCACCCGCTAGGCAGCGAGGGTAGCGCGCTCCCAATCGGTCGCGACTCGGGCTTCAGCAAATGCCTTGTGAAGAATTGCATAGAAAACTTCTAGATGGAAAACACACAACGCTGCACTCTTACTGTTCACGCCCCAAATTCGAGGATTAATCGCCTTCCGTCAACGGATCGCTCGCCGCGCCGATGGATGTTGAAGTCGATAGGCTCGCGTCCATGGCCGTTGCCGCAATGCCGTACATCCCAGCGTCATAAGTCGCCGCGGAGTTCGGCCCTAGCTTCACAACGCCCGGCATTCGCACTTCGCGCGTCCAAATGGAAAACCGCTCTTCGACCGATTGGCCGGGACCGACTCCACGCGGGTGGCCAGTACAGCAAAGTTTACCGCCAATCAGGCACTCCGCGGTGTCCAGCCCGAATTCATCCCCCGTGTCTCGAAATTCCTTGCGCAGCCAATCGGGAGGAGAAACGCGGTGGTCGAGCAGAATAAACAAATACGCCGGTCGTCCCAGGGTCACGGAGATTTCCATGTCCGGGCGCATCTTGTCGCCGTTGAACGGCTTCACGTAGTCGGCGCCACGCAAATAACTGGGCATGCCGCGCTCGTCGACGCCGTTCCACTCATGCCCCGAGCGATCGACGTAGGCCAGCACATCTTCATTGAGTCCGCCGGGGACAATTTCGTAGAACATCCGCAGGGAGGGTTCGGCAATGTTGTCGGCGACATCGACGATCACCGGACTGATGCGCTGCACCCGCATGTCGCCCCCTTGCTCGAAGGTGGCCACGCCGCCGGTGACGATCGACATGATACGGCTCAAGCGACCGCGGCGGTTGAACGTCAGCCCTTCGCCTTGCACCAGCCGCTCGATGCGTGCGGCACCGCGGGCTCCGTTGGCCTGCGGAATACTGAGATCGACCGCCCCTTCGAACACCACGATCCCGCTATGAGATCGGCTCGAGGCATCGACGCCGAACTCGGTCCCCAAGTCTGTCACTTCGCCGTGAGGCGTTTCGACCACGAAGCCGTGCCCCTTTTCTGCAGTGATTCGCACTTTCATTCGCCCGTTGCGCAGCCGCGCCCGCATGGGGGCAAGCAACTCCAGATCGGCAGGCCCTTCGAGCATCGCGTAGCCGAAATCGCTGAGGGGAATGTATCGAGTTTCGCCCACTCCGATTTGCACCCGCGCAAGCGGCTCCAGCGACAAATCCGCCGATGTGACCGTGGATCCATCGGGCGATGTGCTTGGCGTGACAAGTGCAACGATGGCGACAACCGCAGCCACCAGCCCGCCTGCCGCAACGAGCCAATTCGCGCGGCGCCGACCGATGGCCGACCTGGCGGCTTGGAGTTGATCTTCCGCGAGGCTCGCTCCGCCTGCCGTCAGCAGCATGGCAACCGCAGAACGATCGCCTCGATCTATAAAGCCATCGATCACCCGCTGGGCCCGCGTTTCCGCATCCAGATTAATGTGCAACTGGCAGTATTCGCGGAAAAAATGCTGCACGGCGAAATTCCCATCGAGCGCCAACTCTAGCTGCCGAACTCCCTCGGCGGAAATCGTTCCGTTTAGCATTGCATCGATTAGCGCTTGCATTTCGGGCGAGACGTCGCGGCGACTGGACATTAATAGCCCTCCTTGGCAAGCGTCCGCTCGATGCAGTCGTAGAGTGCGCCGCGAATTCGCGAGAGGCTGTCATAGACGGCGCCAACCGGCCGGCCGATTAGCTTGGCGGCTTCGCGAATCGTCGTGCCGCCGCCGTAGCAAACCGAAAGCAGCATCTGATCGGCCTGCGACAGCTTTTCGCGGCACGACGCGAGCGCCCGCAACCGGGCGTCTTGCATTTCGGCCGAATCGAACCGAGTTTCGGCAAGCTGCACGACCAAATCTTCAGAAAACAACACCCGCTCGCGACGCTTGGAGCGAATGAAGTTGAGGGCGCGAAATCGCGCCACACGCGATGCCCAGGCGCCAAATTCGGTGCCCGGCTGAAATTCGTCGAATTTATTCCACAGCACCATCGTCGTTTGTTGGAAGACGTCTTCCGCATCGGCCAGGCTTTGAACCATGCAGAAAATGAGATTGAAAATCTGGTGCTTATGGCGAGTAAGCAGGTCGACGAACTCGTCTTCGCGATGGCTGCGGCTGATCGAAGGGTCTCCTTTCCCGTGGAAATGACTCTCGATCGGCGCAGACTCACCAGCCGCGGATGACGCGTCGGCAGATCTCAAACGGTCGCTCTCTGCGCGGCCGTCAGTCTTGAATGGCGACGAATACGACAAGGCGACACCGACCGTGGCCAACAAGGATGTAACTTGTTGCCGGAATTAACATGAACGACTCGAAGAATGGACCGACTCATCCCTCGTCTCTGTGCCGTGCCTCTTGTCCGATTCCATTAAATAAAGAGCCGCTGATGGCAAAAGTTCAGCCGGTTATTCCGAAGAACTCGCCAATGACAACGCAATGGCGAGTTGAGCGGGCCAAGGTATTGCCGATGGGCATTCCGTGCGAGGCTCCGTGTATCTCGTCGGACGGACCCTTTGGCCGCACGCTCTGGCAAGGTCGAAACAACGTTCTATTGCCACATTCGGCGCAGGGTTGGGGCGCTGGTGGTACCGCTCATTCGCCGCACTTCTTTGCCGCCCCGAACCAGAACGAACGTAGGAATCGAGCGGATACCATATCGCTCAGCTTTTTCGCGATTGCGATCGACGTTAAAAGTGCGCACATCGAAGCCTTCGCGCGACAGGTCGGCAATCACTGGCTTCATCCGTTGGCACGCTCCGCACCAATCGGCCGTGAACACCAGCAGTTGCCCATCGGCCAAGTGTGGATCGATCGGCGGCCCGCCGCCAAACCACTCTCGATGATGCACGGCGATCAGCGCTGCCGGCGGACCGAGCGTTAAAATCGCACACAAAGTTAGTATACGCGGAGACATGGCTATTGCAAGTATAGTCTACATCAGGGTTTAGGAATATGGTTGCGGCGTGGCGAAGTTTGGCCGGCAAAGTGCCAATTTCGGTCAAAGCCCAGGAATGGGCGGGAGAATAACAGCCGCGGTTTTGAAGGGCAGAGAAACGAATCGGCCAAGGGGGCGGTTGCTGCCATGCTAGCTGGCAAAAGCAATCCAGTCCGCAAAGTTTGACAACTCTTTGCCGGATAACGGGTTTATGCCTGATCGGCCAGCGGTTTCGGATAATCCGGCCGCCGCGGATTTTCCGAAGTTTCCCAATATGCCGTTCTGCAGGCTGAATTCCGCACTTGCACGACTTCGTAGCGGCAAAAATCCGGGCTGGATCAGGAATTGCGAGCATTCTCCAAGGAACGCAGCATGAAAGCGGTAATGGGCGCTGTCGTAGTCGCGGCAGGATTGTGCGCTGCAGTCATGATGCGTGCCGATGAAGCCGTGTCGCCGGTCGTCATTGGACCTGTCGTTTCGCCGCTAAGTCGGCCCGATGATCGAAACGCACATCTCGAATATCGCCCTGCGTTGAACTCTGGGACCGAGAAAATCAATCGCGTTGCTGGCGATCCACGGTCGTCGAGCGATCTGTTTTCTAAATTTCGCAATCCGGTCCCCTCCGCCAACGACACCACGACCGCTGAAGCCAATCGGCCGCTGCAATTTCCTGCCGTCTATGCTGCCATTCCAGCGTTGTCAGCAGGCGCTGGGGACAACTCAGCCGTCTCTTTCGCCGATCAGCAGACGATGACGAGCGATCGGACGCTCGAACCTTCGCCTGTCGGCGGCCCGAACACGGAAGGCAATTCCCCCAACATTCTGGCGGCTGCGTCAAACGCGCCCAGCGACAAACAGCCGTCATCTGCGAAATCGCAAGCGTCTGTCTGGCGGCCGATCCAAGCAGTGTTCAAGCAATTCACTGGACCGATTCCAAGTAGTTCGGCATCCGGCCCAATCGAATCAAAACCAAACTCCACGCCGAATACATCGCCGATCGGCGGCGCGAACCCAGCATCCGAATCTTCTTCGCTGACGATCGAAGCGTTGCCGCCGTGGAAGCTGGCACCATCGGAAATCAATTCGATGCGGCATCCATCCTCCATCGTGATGGGAAATCCCGATGCGTCGTTGCCACCCGGTTACGGATACGTCGGCGACCCACCAATGCCCAAGAGCGAATGCGGCTATTGCAGCCCTGCGCCGGCTTTTGGTTGTTGCACCTGCCAGAGCGTTCGCCAGGGAGGACCGGGCTGCAACGGCGGTTCCAACGGCACCTGCGCCAATGGCGGCGGAACCTGCGGCGACGGCGTGGGCAGCGCCCAGCATCCAGAGGATGGCTGCGGCGGTGGATCCCCCAGCACCTGGGTCAACGGCAACGGTATTCCAATCGCCGGCACACCGGCCTATGGCTCGTGCGTGCTACAGCGGCTTGCCTGTTGCTTGTGCGCTCCCTATCCCGACTGCAGCAACGGTTGCGTCGATTTCTGCCATAGCTGGATCTTTCACGAAGATTGCCACTGGTGTACGAGCAACCACAAATGCTGCAATCCAGGTTGTCCCGAATCGCCCCACGGCGGTTGCGCAAACGGCACCGGTGGCGGCTGCGGCTGCGGATGTGCCCAGTGCGTTCCGCCGCCGGATTTTTACGGCACGGCGGATGCGATGATATTGACGCGCAACAACGACGCGACCAATCAGGCCGTCGTCGTGCAATCCGGCACTGGCGACACCCTTTTCTCGACGCCCGACATGGGCTTTGTGTACGAAGTTGGTCCCAGTATTACGCTAGGCTATCGTCCCACGCCTTGGGATGCCTGGGAAGTATCGTACTTCGGCCTCACGGATTGGGATTCACGCCAATCGCTCGCCGGCGCGGGGGACTTGAACTTGCCAGGAGCATTAGGCGCGGCCGCCGGCATGAACTTTGCCAATGCCGACGCGATGTCCATCAGGTATTCGAGCATCATTCACAACGGCGAGTTCAACTATTTGTGGACGCACGGCCAGATCATGTGGATTCTCGGTTTTCGGTATTTCAACCTGGGCGAGAACTACGACATGACATCCACTGCCGCGGCCGGCTCGTCAGTCTACGACTTGGCGACGCGCAACGATCTCTATGGCGGGCAAATTGGGGCCCGTTATCGGGCTGGCTGGAAGCGATTCAATTGGGATGTCTTTGGCAAAGCCGGCGTGTTTGGCAACCGGGCCTTGCAGCAGCAAACGGTCTCCAACGTCGGCGGTGCAACGTTCCGCGACACGAGCATCGAACACGGCAACACCGCGTTCGTCGGCGACATCGGCGTCAATTTGACGTACAGCTTGAGCAAGTGCTGGTCGGTTCGCGCAGGCTACAACGCCATCTGGGTGGAAGACGTGGCGCTGGCGCCCAATCAACTCGACTTCACCGATACGCCTACCAGTGGCACGACACTGAACCACAACGGCAGCTTGTTCTTGCACGGGGCGCATGCAGGATTTGGCTGTCGGTGGTAGCAGCCGCCGAATCCGACATGGCAGCATCGCTCACCCAACTTCTCCAACGGTCGAAAGATGTTCTTGCGCCACGATGCGCGACAGCGTGGCTTTTCCACCACAAATCGGTGGTTCGCAGGCGGCTGGGCCAGAACCGTCGGCTGGCCGACTTGCTGCGCTAGCCTTGGGAAGTATCGTGCCGCAGCTTCGGCCAAAGATTTCGCGCCAACACTACCGCATGGGTTAGAAGCGATCGCCGTTCAAGTTGTTATTCACGCCAAGCCGTGAAGAGCGGATCGAAAGAGCAACTTCTGAATTGCTTTACGCTCCTGGTAGAGCGCGAGGGGTGCGTTTGCGACTATCGGACTCGCCCTTCACCGAAGAGCGCTGATTGTCCGGCAAATCGGCGGCAGATATAGTAGATTTTACGCGACCGCTCGCCACAACTTGTCCACTCTGGAATTTGCGATCACTATGCAAGCCACTTTTGTTGTTATTGAGCCACAACTTACCCCTCATGAGTACACGCTTGACCTGCCGGTTACGATTGGCCGAGGACGCGAGGCGAACCTGAAGTTTTCGCACGGGCTGATCAGCCGGCGGCATTGTGAATTGGTCGAGGACGACGGCGGCATTCGTGTTCGCGACCTCGGCTCGCGCAACGGCACGTTCGTCGGCGGCAATCGCGTCGAGTCGGCCTCGCTCGCGCCGGGCGAGCTTTTAACCGTCGGCGGCATCACGCTGCAAGCGTTCTATGGCGTGCCGGAAGATGTGAAGCTTGCGCCGGAAAAGTCGGCGGCCGAAGCAGCGCTGGCAGAAACGCTGCCGATGGACGACACCGTGACCGTCCAGGCGAAATTGTTTGCGGAAGTGGCCGGTCAAGAAGAATGGCCCGTAGAGCAATCGTCGCTGGAAATGAAAGGCGAAGAAATCGAGTGGCTCGACGAGTCGCAGCCGCAAGCACAATCAACCGCGGAAAAATCCTCGCCTCAGAAACCGAGTGAGGCCGACGACGATTTTAATAAGTTCCTTGAGGGGTTGCGGGAATAGCGGCTCGATTCGTTGCGCGACTATAGTGCCTCAATTGGCGTGGCGGCGGCGCGTCGTGCTTTCTCAATCGATCGGGCCTTCAGAAAATGCCAACTCTGGGAGCTTGCGAGAATGCGTGAAAACAGGCTCATAGCACCGGCGAAGTCAGGTGGTGAATGCTGTTGAGAGCGTCGTCCATCGGGTCGTTCCAGAATCTTCGACGCGCGCATTTCATTCAGATTTTTCCGCTTCATCAAGACAGCCGTGAGGGATGGAAAATCGAACGAGTGAGCATCTGACGTACAGGACGATTGCAAAGGCGGCAAATCGGAATCAAAGAATTGCAGAAAGGGAGGCGTCAGCCCTTTTTCGGCGCCTCCCTTTCTCCCATGCTCCCCATCGCTCTTTCAGAGCAGGGGGCTTAGCAAGTGTGCTGCCGCATCGCCCAGTTGCGCCAAATAGGAGCGCTTTCGCAGTTCGTCGTCCGTCACTTCTCGGCTTTGACCGAGATTGCTGACAAACAGTTCGACTAGCCGTCGATTGAGCGACTTGCTGCGGGCGAGGCAACTGGCTTCAAAGTTCAAGCGAAAACTGCGGACGTCGATGTTCGCGCTGCCGACGATCGAAAATTCGTCGTCGATCGCCACGCTTTTCGCGTGCAGTATCTTCGGTAGAAACTCAAACAGTCGGACGCCGGCGCCGATCAAGTCGGGGTAATACGAGCGGCCGGCCCATTGCACCAGCCGTACGTCGTTGTTGGCCGGAACCATCACCTGCACATCGACGCCGCGGTAGACGGCCGTGCGCAGCGCGGCAAGCGTGCTTTCTTCTGGAATTAGATACGGAGTGGTGATGTAAATGCGCTGCTGGGCCTGAGTAATCGCCAGAAACATCGCATCGTGGGTGAAGTTGTGTGGCGTGTGGGGGCCACTGGCCAGCAGACTGCAAACGGCATGAGCATCGTCCACCGCTTGCAACCTGGCCGCTTCGCCCGCCGACGGCCGCTGCGAAAAGAGGTGTGGCGAGACGATTTCTCGATTGGTGGCGAAATACCAATCTTCAACAAAGGTTTCTTGTAATTGATCGACGACAGGGCCTTCGAGCTGCATTCCCAAATCGTGCCACATTGCTTGATACTCGTCGCCGATATTCAAACCGCCGAGGAAACCTGTGGAGCCATCGACGACAACGATCTTGCGGTGGTTGCGAAAATTGATCGTCGGCCGCAAGCTGAAGAGCGTCAGCGGCAGAAACACCGCTACTTCGCCGCCGGCTTCGACCAGCGGGCGCATGAGATGGCGCCGCACCGCGAAACGGCTCCCCAATCCGTCGAGCAACAGCCGCACTTTCACGCCGCGGCGAACCGTATCTATCAGCAGATCGCGCCAAGATCTACCCGTTGCGTCATCGTTCCAGATGTAGAACGCAAGATGAACGTGTTCGCGGGCGGCTCGAATGGCGGCTTCGATCGCCGGATAGGTTTCGGCGGCATCGATCAATAGCTGCACGCGGTTGTTCATCGTGGGTGGAAAGACCCATTCGGCTTCTTCGGCGGGCATATGCTGAATTGGTAGCAGCCGCCGGTCAGGCTCGCCCCCCGCGCCAATTTCGCCGCGCAGCCGCGTCATCGAAAAGGCCGTTTGCGCCGCGGCTTTGCGGCGCTTGTGGCGCTGTCGCTCCAGATGTTTGCGGCCAATCGCCCACCACAGAAACAATCCCAACCCCGGCAGCGCGAACAACACCAGCAGCCAACTGACGGCCGTGTGAGGTTTGCCGCGGCGCTGCAATAGCACGGAGGGTACGCTGAGGACGGCCAGTAAATAGCTGAGACCGAGCAAAATCAACCACCAGTTGATCGGTCCAGCGGCGGGATGTTGTACAGCCCAGATCCACATACGCGGCGAAGGAAGACGATGGCGGTGGATGAAAGGAGAGGAGGGAATCGGTGGGAAAGCCCCACGACCGATTCCCTTCTTTCACCCATTTTGATTCCGCCGCGCCAAATTGCTACTCGCAACCGGTGCATCTGCTACAATCCTTGCAGCTAGACTGCGCTGGCCGCTCGTCCGGTTGACAAATCTGCAAATCCTTGTTTTCCCGACACCATGCTTAAACCGGAGAAAACCGATGCGGCTACGAAGCATCGCCTCTCGAAAACCTCTGCTAGCTCTGGATCCTCCTACTATTGTTCTGATTGCGGTCTTACGACCGCGCCGTAAACACCCATAACCTACGATCTCATGGGGCGCTGCCGCGCGCCCGCTGGGCCGTTTTCCTTTGTTTCAATGTTGACCACATGGACGCACTTGTTCTTCGACCTTGGACGCTGCTCGCCATCGTCGCGCCAGCTCTGCTGGGTTGCCATTCCGCGGAGCCGGGAAATCCTGAAAGTCGCCTGCCGAAGGTGCGCGTCGTGCATCCGGTCGAGAAAGCAATCATCGATTACGAATACTTCACCGGCCGCTGCGAAGCGCCGGAGTCGGTCGATTTGCGAGCCCGCGTCACCGGCTACCTGGTGCCGTGGAATTTTGAAAAAGGATCCTCCGCCCCGCCGCGGTTGGAATTCAATTTCGTCCCCGGCGAGGAAGTGAAAGTGAATCAAGTCCTGTTTAAGATCGATCAGCGCCCCTACAAGGCCGACTACGATATGGCGGTCGCGCAGATTGCGCTAGCCAAGGCGCGGCTGCAACTGGCGATTGCGGATTACTCGCGAGCCAAAGAAGTGGCGAAAACACCCGGCGCAATCAGTCAACAAGACGTCGATAAATACTTCGCCGCACAAGGCGAAGCCGCCGCCGAAGTGCAAGCCGCCGAGGCGAACGCGGAAAAGTCCCGGCTCAATTTGCAATTCACCGACGTGATCTCGCCGATCAACGGCGTCGTGAGCCGCAATTTGCTTTCGGTCGGCAATCTCGTGAACGCCGATACGACGCTGCTGACGACGATCGTTTCTGAAGACCCGATGTACGTCTACTTCGACGTCGACGAACGCACGGTATTGAGAGTGCAACAACTGCTCCGCGAAGACAAGTGGCAAGGCATTCGCGAGGGCAATCGAATCGAAGTCGGCCTAGCGCTGGCCATCGACGAGAAAGATTTTCCCCACAAAGCATACATGGACTTTGTGAATAACCAAATCGATCCGACGACCGGCACTTTGCAGGTTCGCGGCACACTGCCCAACCCAGCCCCTCAAAACGGACCCCGGCGATTCGCCCAAGGAATGTTCGTGCGAGTTCAAGTGCCCGTGAGCGACGAGCACCAGGCACTGCTCGTGCCGCAAGAGGCCATTGGAACCGATCAAGGCAAACGGTTTGTGATGATCGTGAACAAGGAAACTATCGCCGAAAAGCGGCCGGTTGACGTCGGCGACCAGCAACCCAATGCGCTGCAGGAAGTCGTTCCGCAACGGATCGTCGTGGAGCAAGATGGATATCGGCTCCCCAAAGAGGGCGAAGTCGGAGCGCCGAGCTTGACGGCCGCCGACCAGGTCATCGTTGGTGGCCTGATTCGTGTGCGGCCGGGAACCAAGGTGGAAATTCGCTCCGCCGAAACGACGTCGGGGAGGTAAGCCAAATCCCAGAAATCACAGGTCGCACGGCCGACGCATGCGTGTCGGTTCATCGACGCCGTGTTCCTTGGATTCCCCGCAGTTCAATGAAAACCAGGTTCGCGGATTTCCAAATCATCCGCAGCAAATGTGCATGAATCGATTCAACACACGGTCCATCGAGAAGTTGCTTGTCGCTGCGATCATCACGATCGCAGGCCCATGCCTTGCGCAGCAATCGCCGCTGGCCGTCAGCGTGGCGCAGCCGATTCAAACGCAAACGGCGGACGTCGATTTTCGCGGCACGCTCGAACCGGCGCAAACGGCCGAAGTGCGGGCGGCCACGGATGGTCGGGTCGACAAAGTGCTGGTGAAAGACGGCGACGCGGTCACCGAAGGGCAGTTGCTGGTGCAACTCGACCATCGAGAACTGCATCGCAAAATCGAAGCGGCCAATGTCGCCATCGGCAAGTTGAAGGCGGATTTCGATCAACTCGCGGCAAAAGCCGACGCCGCAAAGAAAAAATCCGCGACCGTCAAGGATAGCGAAGAGACCGCGGCCCAAATCGACGCCTCGCGCGACGTTGTCGCGGCAACGCTCGAAGTCAAGGAAGTCGAACGACAACAATTGCAGAGCGAGCTGGAAGCGACCAAGATCGCCGCGCCGCTGGCCGGGCGCATTCGTCAGCTTTCGCTCCGCCCAGGAGATGCCGTCCATTCCAGTCCAAATTCGGCCACGCTGGTTTGCACGATCGCGCAGACCGATCCGGCGCGGGCCTGCTTCGATGTCGACCAAACCACGCTTAGCGAATTGCGAACGCTGCAGCGCGGCAACCCTGTCAACCGTGGGGAGGAACAAGCAACTGCTGCGCGCAAGAAGCCGTTAGTGGGTACATTTTCGATGGCCATCGGCAGCGATCGAGAATTCGATTACCGTGGCCAATTGGACTACCTCGGCTCACGAGCCGACAACAAAACGGGTCAAGTCCGCGCCTGCGCGGTTTTTCCAAACCGCGATGGATCGCTCGATGTCGTGGCCTGCGCGAAAGACAAAAACGCCCGTGCGGTGCGAATTCGTTTCGCCTGGCAATTGCCCCGAAAAGTGCTGATGGTCGCCGATCTAGCCGTGGGACGCGACCGCGATGGCCGCAGCTTCGTGCTGACGGTGAACGATGCGCATCGGATCGAGGTGCGTCGCGTCGAACTCGGTCCCAGGCATCGCGGCATGCAAGCGATCGAGAGCGGACTTACGCCCGAGCAATGGGTTGTCATCGGCACTCCGGTCGCAGCGCTGAATCCAACCGGAGCGGCCTTCGCGCCGATCGATTTCACCGCCGACCTGCGGTTTGCGAGCTTGCGCTCGGGAGAAACGGTGAGTCCCGTCAGGGTGCCGATGCCGCGGCCGGGAAAGACGCTGCGAGACACGACGCGTGAGGAAATCGAACGACACTAAGCGAAAGAATACTCCACGAACTGCCGAACTACGGTCGCTGACACTTCCGACTCGCCGACCAGACCCCTGCGACGGCTAACCACCCATGTTTGCCAAATTTTTCATCGAGCATCCGATCTTCTCCTGGGTGATTTCGATTGTCATCGTGCTGCTCGGAGGAGTGGCGGTGTTTACGCTCCCGGTGGCGCAGTATCCGGATATCACGCCCCCCAGCGTGCAAGTGACGGCGAGCTATCCTGGGGCGAACGCCCAAGTGGTGGCCGACAGCGTCGCCGCGCCGATCGAGCAGCAGGTGAACGGCGTGGAAAGAATGATGTACATGTCGTCGCAGTCCACGAACGACGGCAATTACACGCTGACGGTGACCTTCGAACTGGGCACCGATCTGAACATGGCGCAAGTGCTTGTGCAAAATCGCGTCGCCTTGGCGATGGCCCAATTGCCCGAGCAAGTGCAAGCGCAAGGAGTGAACACAAACAAGCAATCTCCCAGCATTTTGCTCGCCGTCAATCTGTATTCTCCCGACGGACGATACGACAACCTGTACTTGAGCAACTACGCGACCATTCAGATCAAGGACGAACTGCTGCGGATCGACGGCGTCGGCAATATTACCTATCTCGGCGAGCGCGACTACAGCATGCGCGCCTGGCTCGATCCCGATAAAATGGCTACCCGCAATATCACGGCGGAGGACGTGATCGAGGCGGTTAAGAGCCAAAACGTGCAAGTGGCCGCGGGTACGATCGGCCGCCCGCCGGTGCCCAAAGACCAGGTGTTTCAATTGACGATGAGCACGCTGGGCCGCTTGGAGACGGTGCAGCAGTTTGAAGACATCATCATCAAGACCAAGCAAGGCAGCGCCACCGCCAGCGACACTTCCACCTCCGTCGTCCGCCTGAAAGACATCGCGCGGCTGGAATTGGGCGCGCAGCAGTACGATCAGATCTGCCAACTCGACGGTATGCCCTCGGTAGCGCTGGCGATTTTCCAATTACCTGGCTCGAATGCGATCGACGTCGCGCAGCAGATCAAGAAAAAGATGAGCGATCTGTCGAAACATTTTCCGCCAGACTTGGACTACAAAATCGTGTACGATACCACGCCGTTCATTAAAGAGTCGGTGATGGAAGTGTTCAAAACGCTGCGCGACGCCATTGTTTTGGTCGCCATCGTCGTGCTGTTCTTCCTCCAAGACTGGAAGGCGATGATTCTGCCGATGATCGACGTGCCGGTATCGCTGGTCGGCACGTTTGCCGTGATGGCGCTGCTGGGATTTTCGTTGAACAATCTCACGCTGTTCGGCCTAGTGCTGGCAATCGGCATCGTGGTCGACGACGCGATTGTGGTGCTCGAAAATGTCGAACGCTGGATCGCCAAAGGATACGAGCCGAAGGCGGCGACTATTAACGCGATGAACGAAATCACCGGCTCGATTATCGCCATTACGCTGGTGCTGACGAGCGTGTTTCTACCGGCCGCGGTGATGCCGGGAATTCAAGGACAGTTCTTCCGCCAGTTCGCGCTGACGATTTCCGCCTCGATGGTCATTTCCGCGATCAACGCCATGACGCTGACACCGTCGCGGGCGGTGTCGGTGTTCAAAACCGAAAAGACGGCAGGCGGCGGCCACGTACACGTGCGCGAAGCGTTTCCTTGGTGGTTCTTCGGAATTCTGGGGGCAATTCTGGGATCGATGTATCTGGAACCGCTGATCGCGCCGCACATCAACAACGCCGCTTGGAACGACGCAATTCTGCCGGGCTGCATTCTCGCCGGCGGCATCGCTGGCCTGGTTGTCGGCTGGTTTGCGATTCGCCCGATCAATGCTTTCTTTGCCCTCCTCTTCAAAGGCTTCAACCAAGTTTTCGACCTGCTCACGCTGGGGTACAGCGGCATCGTTGGCCGATCGCTGCGAATTTCACTGATTGTGCTGGTGGGTTACGTGGGACTGCTGTTTGCCACCGGCTATACGATGAGCAAGGCCCCAACCGGCTTCATTCCCGAACAAGACCAAGGCTATTTGCTGGTGAATGTGGCGCTTACCGATTCGGCCACGGTCTATCGCACCGAAGCGGCGATGCAAGAGATTTCGAGAATCGCGTTGGGAGTCCAGGAAGACGCCAAGCACTATCCTGGCATTCCCGGCGTCGCTCACACGGTCAGCGTCGCCGGCCAGTCGATTCTGTTGCAAGCGAATGCATCGAACTGGGGCTCGATGTTCGTCGTGCTGAAAGATTTCAGCGAACGTCATTCCCATGAGGAATACGACGAAGTCATCGCCGAGAAGCTCAAGCAGCTGTGCGCGGAAAATGCCAAGCTCGACAATGCGTTGATATCCGTGTTTCGCGCCCCGCCCATTCAAGGCCTGGGAAACTCCGCCGGATTCACGCTCCAAGTCGAGCAGCGCGGCTTCGTCGATCTTCAAGAGCTGCAGTACGCGGCCGAGGAGGTGGTCCGCGAAGGAAATGCCGAACCGCAACTCGACGGATTGCTCACCATGTTCCGCGCGAACACGCCGCAGCTCTTCGTAGACATCGACCGCACGAAGTGCGAATCGCTGATGGTTCCGGTCAACGAAGTGTTCAACGCCTTGCAAACGTTCATGGGTGGGTATTACGTGAACCTGTTCAACCTCTTCGGCCGCACGTGGCAGGTCAACTTGCTGGCCGAGGAGAGCTATCGGACCGACGCCGAGAGCGTCGGCCAACTTAAAGTCCGCAATAAACTCGGCCAAATGGTGCCGCTGGGAACGCTGGCGACCGTGAAGAATTCGCCCGGACCGGTCATGTATATGCGCTACAACATGTATCCATCGGCGGCGATCAACGGCGACGGTTCGCCCGGCACGAGTTCGGGAGATGTTGTCCATGCGATGGCCAACCTGTGCGACCAGCTCGGCATTCCTTACGAATGGACGACGATTTATTACCTGCAAACGATGCCGGTCAAGATCGGGCTGTTTTCGATTCCTGGCGCGGCAATCGGCCTGTTCGTGTTCGCCATGGCCGCCACGCTGGTGTTTTTGGTGCTTGCCGCCAAGTATGAAAGTTGGAAACTGCCGCTGGCGATCATCCTGGTTGTACCGATGTGCTTGCTCAGTTCCGTCTTAGGAATGCTGATGACTCATTTGCCGGTGGATATCTTCGTCCAAGTCGGCTTTGTGGTGCTTGTCGGCATGGCGGCGAAAAACGCAATTTTGATCGTCGAATTCGCCCAGCAGCAGTTGGCGGCTGGAAAACCGCTCTACGAGGCCACCGTCGAAGCCTGCCACTTACGGTTGCGGCCGATCGTGATGACGAGTTTTGCATTTATCTTGGGCGTCGTGCCACTGATCATCAGCCACGGCGCTGGCGCCGAAATGCGCCTGTCGCTCGGCACCGCGGTCTTCTCCGGCATGATCGGCGTGACCGTGTTCGGCATCATCCTCACGCCGGTGTTTTACTATCTCATGATGTACCGCACGGCAAAAAAGCTGGCAGCGGCAAAGCACCGCGAAGCTTCACTCTAACTGGTATTCGCACCGTGTCATCGGTAGCATGGAAAGTGCTTGAATTGTCGTTTGCTTGGCTGGAGCGATGCGTTGATCGACTGGCGTCAATCTCGAACGGAAGTTCTTAACACTTGCCACGGTCGGCTGCAAGCAAGCGGCACACGCGTCTTCGTGACGAGTAGCTTGGATCGTCTTGCGGAAGGATGATGAAGGGCCGACCGCAACTGTTCGACAAGAGCAACGAAATCTGTTGACAAGCGACTAATCGAGCTACTCTCAGGTTCACACGACCTTCTGATACCGCGCATCGCCAAGACCAAGAATCGGGGAGAAGATAACGCCCAAAAAGGCCAAGCCCAGCCCAAAGCCAACGCCGTGACCAAAGTTCTTTGCGACGTCGATCGACACCAAGATCAAGATGATTAGGTTGACTATTGGAATCAACAGCAACAAAACCCACCATCCTGGTTTGCCGGCGATTTGACAAAGCACAATGATGTTGTAAATCGGAATGATGCTCGCCCAGCCTGGCTTGCCCGCTTTGACAAATGTCTTCCACAATCCAATGATGCCGAACACGACAAGCGCCAGTTGGGTAACGGTGGCAAGAACTCCAGAGCCAGTCGCGGAGGGATGATCAAATTGTGCGAACAGTAACATGAACATCGACACAGTAAGCTCCTCGACCAAAAGGGTTGGCGAACCGTAATGACCGCCGATCGCCGTGCAGTAGTATAAGTGAACGATACGCAAATCTGTATCTCAATCGATCGGTGTTTTCGCATCACACGGACAAAAACCGAATGGACATCGACCGCTGGAGGCCCTGACTGCGTCGATGGACAAACGTTGCTCCCGGCTCACACCCCACTTGACAGCCGCAATTCCATCAATAAAATCCAACCCAGCTAATGATATTAAGTCTCAGTATCGAAACGCTGCAGCATGCCACAGGCCAGTCAATACACAAGCCGTAAAGGTAAGCAAAATATGAAGTTACCACCCATTGGCCGAACGTCGAAGTCCGCGTTTACTTTGGTTGAACTCCTGGTGGTGATCGCCATTATTGGCATTCTCATTGCCATTTTGCTGCCCGCCGTGCAAGCCGCACGCGAGGCGGCGCGGCGGACGCTATGCCTGACTAACCTGCGACAATGGGGACTGGCGATGCACAACTATCAGTCGGCGCGCAAGGTCTATCCGCCGAGCTACGTCACCTCGCCCCCCGACCCGACCGGCAGCAAGTGGTCGGCGCAATCACGAATTTTGCCGTTTATCGAAGAGGGGCAGCTTTACAACAATATCGACTTTACAAAGAGCTACGGCGCACAAACCACCGAAGCGGGTAAAGCGGTAAAGTCGACAAAGATCCCTCTCGTTTTCTGCCCCACCGAGCCAAACAATCGGCCAAAACTAAACTCCACGACCGGCGAGATCGACAATTGGCCGATCAACTATGCCGCGAACGTCGGCGTTTGGCTGGTGTTCGATCCGGCAACCAACCGCGGCGGCGAGGGGGCATTTTTCCCGAACAGCAAGCTGCGGCCCGGCAACTTCACCGATGGGTTGAGCAAGACTTTGTGCTTTGCGGAAGTGAAAGCTTTCAGCAGCGGATTTCAAGCCGGCGGTGTCACCAATCCAACGATGCCAGCCACTCCCGCCGACCTTTGCAACTTGGGAGGCACCTTCAAGCTCCAATCGCTGCACGTCGAATGGACCGATGGCAAAATGAAAGAATCGGGGTTCACGGCCGCATTTCCTCCGAACACGAAAGCCATGTGCGATTCAGGCGGAGTGCAATACGATTCGGATTGGTATCAGAGTGAATCGCTGGCGATCTCATCCGCGACGCCGCCCGCGGATGCCGCGCTCACATCGCGCAGCTATCACAGTGGACTCGTGAATGCCGCGCTGATGGACGGCTCGACCCGAGCGGTGAGCGACTCGATCGACGCGACGACGTGGCGGGCGCTGGCCACACGCAGTGGTAATGAGCCTGCGACCGCTGCGCCGTAATCAAACAAGGTCGCGCACGATTCTCGGAGAGGATCCCTCGACGATAGCTTATCGCAATCGCCGGATTTCGCCGCGGTCTTCGGGAAGCAAGCCTGCGTGTTGCACCCGGCGGCGCGATTTCTGCGGGGCGATCGAAGTTCGATCGCCGGCGGCGGGACGAACTTGCCACGGCGGCGGGGCGCGGCGATGGGACATCGGCGGACTGGGATTCGCCGGTTCGTTCGTTTCTCGCGGTGGGCCAGCCTTCGGTAGGTCGTTGCTGGTGGGTGGATCATCCGGCTTCGCTGGGTTCCGCGGAGGGAGTGTGGGAATGTTCGCGGGGCCGAAGACGTCGTCGGCCGGCGGCGGATTGGGTTGATCGAAGATTGGCGACTTTGGCTTGTCCGATTTTGGCGCTGCCTTGCCGGGACCGAAGACATCTTCGTCGGGCATCGTTTCCGGCTCCAGATCCGGCAACTTCGTCGGCGCTGAGCGTGGCGGCGTCTGGTCCGGCTTGATCAATTCGCCCGGCGCAGTTTCTTTCAATTCAGGCGCTGCTCTGCCTTTGGGGGCGACCGACTCGGGAAACTGCAGGTCGGGTTTCGGTACGACCTTCGGCGGTCGCGTCGAGGGTTGACGTTTACCTGGCGCCATCTTTCCCGGCGGTAATTCTTCGCTCTTGTCAGGCTTTTCGCGTGGCGTGGCAATGCTTTCAGGTGGCGCTCCAGCGGAGTCGAAGGCTGCTGCCGGATTGCAGCGTATTTCCCAGCCGCCGCCAAGGGCGCGATAGGTGCGCACCAGGCCAATGCCGATGTCGCCCAGCGACTGCGCGTACAAGTCTTGCTGCTGCACCAGGTTCTGTTGGAGCAGCGCCACGCGGTTGAAATCGGTCAATCCGCCGCGATATTGAATAATCGACAGTTGCACCGCTTTTTGAGCGGCATCAACGCTTTCGCCGAGCGACTTGGCTTGCAATTGCGACTGCAAGAATTCCACCAATCCGTCTTCGACTTCGGCATTCGCCTGCAACACGACGTTTCGGTAGTGCGTCGCCAATTCCCAGTATTTCGCCTCTTGCAGCCGCACTGCGTTGATCAACCGGCCATAGTTGAGGATGTTCCACTGAAACTTTGGCCCGATCGTACCTTCTTGCGATTGGCTGTTGAAGAGTTGATTGAAGTGTTCGGCGTCGTAAGCGATCGTGCCGGAAATGGCAATTTGCGGATAGAGATTCGCTTCGGCAATGCCGATTTGTTCGCACTGCGCGGCGGCGTTGCGCTCCGCTCGGCGAATGTCGGGGCGGCGGGTCAATAGCTGCGCCGGAATGCCAATCACCACATCGGGTGCCACTTTCGGAATCGAGGCCTCACCGAGCAGCCGCGTCAAATCTTTCGTGGGAATGCCCAGCAGCACGCACAGCCGATCGTTGGCGTGACGCAGTTGAATGTGAAACTGCGGTACGAGCGACTCGGTTTGAGCAAGCTGGCTGGTGGCCTGCTCGACGTCGAGTTCGCTGGTCAAGCCGCCTTGAAACCGGGCCTGGGCAATCTCGAGCGACTCGGTTTGGATCACCATGTTTTGTCGCACATATTCGATCTGTTGCTGAATGGTCCGCATTTGAATGTAGGTTGCGGCGACATCGCCCAGCAGCGTCACGAGAACGTCGTCGTAATCGAAGATCGAAGCGTCGAGCTGGGCGTCTGCCGCAAGAATGGCGCGGCGAAACCGTCCCCAGAAAT